>JAHCBB010000076.1 GCA_019634635.1 Verrucomicrobiia bacterium | reverse complement strand
CCACACCCCCCCAACCTCCTCAAACCCCTCCCCACCCACATTCCGATACGCCACGTTCGCCGTCGGCCATTCCGGGAAGAGCGCCCGAAGCTGAAGTTCTTCAGCCGCCGACAAACGCCTCGACGATTTGATGCGCTGAATCGCCGCCGCAGCGTCTGCATCGAGCACGTCCCGGTGAAATCCGTTGGAGATCAGCAGGTCCTCGTAGCCATCGAGGTCCACATCAAGGAAGAGGGCGCTCCAGGACCAGTCCGAGCCGTGGACACCGTGCATCCTGCCGACCTCGGTAAACGTACCGTCGCCCCGCCCAAGGAACAGGGTGTTCCACGGAACCTGCATCCGGTCTGAGTCAGAGCCCACCGGCAGGAGGAACGGCAGTCCTTTCTCCCGTTGCGTCATCCGCGGCCTATGCCCCCTGGGATGCATGTCGAGCACGAAGAAATCGTCCACGCCGTCCCGGTTCACATCCGCGACATCCACTCCCATGGACGACAGGCTCGTACGCCGCAGCGCCAGGGGCGGGGCGGCACGAAACCGGCCGGCACCGTCGTTCAACCACAGCCGGTCGGGAGATTCCGTGTCGTTGCAGACGTAAAGATCCGGCAGCCCATCACCGTTGAAGTCCCGAAAAAGCACGCTGAGGCCCCAATCAAGCGGCGGTGCTGCGGGGGCGCCCGATTCATCCGCAAAGGCCTGGGGAAACGGCACCCACTCAAACCGGCCGCCGCCCAGATTGCGATACAGTCGGTCTGCCTCCCCTGCCTCGCGAACCTGGCCGCGGGGCCCGACCACAAACCGTCCGGCCCACGCACTGCCTTCGACAGGGCGTCCTTCAACCTGCGACACCACGGGAACGCCGTTCGATCGCGTGATCCCAAATCGAACCCGGGGCAGATCCAGGATCGTATCGGCACGGTAATTGGCCACGTACAGGTCGAGGTCCCCGTCGCCATCCATGTCGGCCAGGGCCATCGAGGTTGCCCCGGAGGTCCGGTCGAGTCCGGAGTTCATGGATTCCACGAAGCGCCCCCGACCGTTGTTCAGGAAGAGTCGTGTGCCCACGCCGATGCCAGTGACCAGGAGGTCGAGGTCACCATCGCCATCCACATCGGCAAGGACCGCGCCCGTGGACCACTGGCCGTCACACGCCACACCCGCCGACGCCGTGATGTCTTCAAACCGCCAGCCACCAAGATTCCGAAACAGCACGTTCGGCCCCTCGAGACGGCAGAAGTACACGTCGCACCATCCGTCTCCGTCCACGTCGCCGAGTGCCACCCCGGAGCCGTTGTTGACGATGGTGTTGGTCAGCGAAATGGCCGCTGAAAGGCTGTTGGTGAACTGCAGCCCCGTCTCCGATCCCGGCAACCTTCGAAAGCCGGCCACCGAACCCGCGCCGGTCGGGACGGGTGTCACCGGCGTGGACGCCGTATCTGCCAAGGTCGTCCACGACAGGGCGATCCACACGACGGCCCACAACCCCATGCCCCCCTTCACGGCACC
>JAHCBB010000075.1 GCA_019634635.1 Verrucomicrobiia bacterium | reverse complement strand
ACCTCCGAGTTCACCGGCAGGTTGTTGAGGTTGTCGCCGATGAGCTTGTTGAGGTCGATGCTCACCCGTCCCGTCGTGATGTTGAAACTCACGCCGGACCCGCCCCACGTGGCCGCGAGCAAATCGGCTACGGCGGCCTGCAGATTGCGGCTGAGCGTGACCGACACCGTGGCATCTCCCGCGATGCTCAGTGCGGGATTCGCGGCGACCAGCGCGGCGTTGAGTGCCGCGGCGAGTTCGCCGTTCCTTCCGGTGAGAGCGTCGAGCTTCGCGTCCGCATCTCCGACAGCCTTCGTGATGGTTGCCGAGATGCCGGCGAGCGCAGGGCTTGTGAAGGTGAGCGTCAGCCCGTCGATGTAGTAGTCGCCATCGACCGACTGGAGCGTGCCCCGCGCGTTCGCGGCGATGGCGCGGACCGCGAGCTTCAGGTCGGCGACCACGGAGCGGTAGGAACTGCCGATCAGCTGGTCGAGCGTGAGCGTCAGGGCGCTGGACGGGTTGGACTCATTCGGTCCGATGGCCCCGCCCTCGCCGACGGAGCCGCTGGCGCCGATGGCCAGGCCGGTCTTCTCGGCGCGAGCGTACTGGGAGAGCGCCCCGCCCTGCGTCTGGGTGTCGATCACCGCATCCGGGCTGACCCGGATGGCGCCGACGTCCACGGGCTGGGTTCCCAGCAGGCTGACCCCGAGCGGGTCCACGACCTCCTGCGTGCCCTGCGTTCCGCTGTTCCTGGCCGTGGCCGGTGCGAGGCCGGCGATGGTGTCGAGGCTGATGCCGGCGAGCGAGCCGGAGAGGAACTTGCCCTGGGCCCACGTCGCGTGGGTGGTTGTGGCGCTCGCTGCGGCGGGTGCCGCCACGGCGAGAGCGCCGATGATGCCGATGGTGCCGAGAACGGCGGTCGACCTGGTGATGATGGATTTCCCGACTGAGTTTCCAGTCCGTCGAATTCGTGTAGTGAACACGGCTGGTACCTTCCCTGAACCATAGCGGATCCAGGAAACCTGTCAGGCGACTGATCGCGACAACTCGGGTTATTGGAACGAAGGAAGCCGCCTGTATTCAGCTTCCCGGTGTCCTATTGAGTTGAAGGAGCTGATCGGCGAATACGGTTAGGGACCGCGGGTACATTCGTTTCTCTGCCCTCTTACCTGAACAGACTCGTCTACTCCCGGATCATGACGCGGAAACGGGAAAAAATTTTGAGAGCCTTTCGGGGCTTTGCGCGGGGGTTGCCGTGTCGCTTACACTGGGTCGAGGTAGTTGAAATCTGCCATACTTTCGTGCGCCATTTTTTGGCACAACCCCTGGGCCGCAGTCACGAAATCATGGCGTTTGGCGCTGCTTAGGGCGGTGGCTCAATTGGTAGAGCAGCGGTCTCCAAAACCGCAGGTTGCAGGTTCGAGTCCTGTCCGCCCTGCAGTTGGACACGGGCGAAAACCCGTGCCAGCGCGAGCATGTCCGGTCACCGTGGCCGGCTGCACACCATCCGGAAGGTTGCCAACGTGGCGAGAAGAGTAGTCGACGAGCCCAGTGAGGACATCGTCGCCAATGCCAAGATGGATCGCGCCCTGAAGCGCGGTCCGATTGGCAGGATCCAGCTGTTCCTGCGCCAGGTGATGAACGAGCTCAGA
>JAHCBB010000074.1 GCA_019634635.1 Verrucomicrobiia bacterium | reverse complement strand
ATTTCAATGGGACGGTTCCGCCGGCTAATTCTCCAAAAGCGAACCGCACACCCCTTTTCAACGCAGCCACTCGTCCCGATGTTCCTCGACGAAGGCATCATCCAGGAGGTGTGGATAATGCCTGACAACCCGGTCAATGGCCTCCGATTGGCCCGGCGAAAGGGTTTCGGCCGGATCCAGACACCAGATCCCCTCCAGCAACCGCTGCCGGCGCAACACCTCGTGGATGCCGGCAATGCACCCGGCAAACTGGTTGGCGGCATCAAACAATGCCCCGTTGGCGTCGGTGATCTGCGCTGCGAGAGTCAGCAGGTTGCCGGGAATCGGCGCGCCGTGCCGGAGACGGTGACACCGTTCCAGATGCTCGACCGCGCGCCGTGTCCAGCAGGCCCAATGTCCGAGCAGGCCACCCACCATGCGAAGCCCCGGATGGTCCCCCGCATTGTCGAGCTGATGATCGGTCAGCAGGTCCAGCAGGACATGGTCGTCATTGCCGGTGTAGAGGGCGACCTCCCGACAGCGGCCGGACTCGATCACTCCGTGGAGCACGTCGAGTGTCTGATACCGGTTGAACGGCGCAATCTTGATGCCGACGACGTTGGGAATCCGGGCGAGCTGCCGCCAGAAGGACTGCGACAGGAACCGTCCACCCACCGCGGGCTGCAGATAGAAGCCAAAGATCGGAATCTCACGGGCCACCGCGTCGCAGTGCCGTACCACGGCCTCCTCGGACCAGTCACGGGTCGCCGCCAACGAGAGGAGCGCGACGTGATAGCCGGACGCCCGTGCCAGTGCGGCCTCCGCAAGCGCCTGGGAGGTGCCCCCGCACACGCCGGCGATCAGTACGGTCCGGCGAGCGCTGCGCGCATCGCAGGCCGTCGCCGTTTCCGCCGCCAGTTCCAGCACGGGTGGGAACAAACCATGCCGGGGCTCGCGGATCGCAAACTGGGTCGTGTGGACACCAACCGCGAGTCCGCCGGCACCTGCCGCGTGATAATAGCGTGTCAGGGCCCGTTGACGCCGCTCATCGAGTTTTCGGGCCCGGTTCAACGCCAGCGGATGCGCCGGGATCACCAGGCCGTCCTGCAAACGGTCACAGACCCATTGGGGCGGTAGCGGATGGCAGGACATGGCGCCTCCCGTTCAACGTTCAATAACGTCCATCGCGAACCTCAAACCGGGTGGGACGATTCAGCACCCGCCCGCCCGCCGCAATCCACGCCGCCGTGCAGCGGATCACTCCGGCCAACGGGGTGGGAGGCGGGCCAAAATACGAATCCATCCGGGTCGGATTGCTCAGCAGGGCGCTTCCAGATTCCCGTCCGGTGAACGTGACGGGGCGGTTGAGGAGCCCCGCCAGTTCGGTGGCGACCTCCCGGACGGACAAAATGTCGCCGTGGCAAAGGTTGAGCGCCCGCGGCGGATGCGCCGCCAGGTCGAGTGCGCGCAGGATTCGGTCCGCCGCGTCGCCCTGCCAGATGCAATTGAACCAGCCATTGGAAAGATCCACCGGCTCACCCCTCGCGATGCGGAGGGCGATGTCCACCAACACCCCATAACGGAGCTCGACCGCATAGTTCAATCGAAGGATTGCCATCCGCGTCTTCCGGGAGCGGGAGGAAAATTCCAGCAGACGCTCGCGCGCCACGGCCGCATTGGCGTACTCACCGAGGGGCGTCAGCGGGTGGTCTTCGGTGGCGCCCCCCTGGTCCACCGATACCGGCGGATAGACGTTGCCGGTGGACAGGACGACCCAGCGGGCCTCCGGATACCGGTTCACGCCGTGCACCGGAGCCAGCGTGTTGACGGCCCAGGTCATCGCGGGGTCCTGAGCCGTTCCGAACTTTAGGCCCACCAGCGAAATGATGTTCGCGGCATCGGGCAGGTGACGGAGGCTGTCGGGATGAAGAAGGTCCACCGCCTCGGTCCGGATCCCTTCCTCGTTGAACCGCCGCCGGGTTGCCGGATCCTCAAACCGGCTCGCCGCGACGACTTCGAGCGGATGTTCCGCGGCAACGGCAGCCCGGCGGGCCATGCTGGCGACGGTCAGGCCCATCTTGCCGCCGGCTCCCAGGATCACCAGCGGGCTGCTGACCGTGCGAATGAATCGCACCAGCTCCGGACCTGGTTCGCCGAGAATTCGGTCCAACTCCGGCTCGTTGACGATTCGGTCGGGGAGCATGCCGGCGGCAAAGAGGCCGAAACCCTCCCTGTCATTTCAAGGCGGAAGAGCGAGCCAAATCCGCGTAGATTGGTAGGTCCAATAGGTTTCAACTGTAAGTGCACCTCCCAAAACCATCCTGGACACCGCGAATCCTTGCCGGCGACCGGACTCCGATACGAAATCACCGAGGCCGCGGCTGGCTGCTCCAACCGAAAGCATTGGCTGCTCGGGTTGTTCTCCGCCGCACTGCTGGCCGGTCCGCAGCCGCTGCTCGGCAGCGACCCTGACACCGGCAACGCTTGGGCTCCAGGCCCATGCCCATCCGACCGCGCCGGATGGCACCTCAGAACGCCCCACCAGCGCCGGGGATGGCCGCTACGTGTTTTCCCTCAGCGATGCCAGAAATCTGGTCACGAATCTCCTAGCGGGCCGAGACAACGTGCCCAAGACAACGTGCCAGGTCCTCTGTCACGAAATCTGGCGATGGCCTCGGGGGCGGAACGTGCCCAAGACAACGTGCCAGGTCCTCTGTCACGAAATCTGGCGATGGCCTCGGGGGCGGGGCGCGGGTGGGATGGCGCCATGCGACTGCCCCGT
>JAHCBB010000073.1 GCA_019634635.1 Verrucomicrobiia bacterium | reverse complement strand
ACTTGGTGTTGTGTTTGAGGTAAGCGGACACCGACCAGTATCCGAAACCCATCCGGCGCCGGAGGTGGTTGAAGTGGGTGTTCAGGGCGAGGATAAGGTCATACAGGCGGGAGCCGACCCTTTCCAAAAGCCGGTTAAAATGCACCAGCCCGTCCAGTTGGTGGCCGTGAATCACCAGATAACGCCTCCGATCTGGAGCGATATGGATCGCGGAGTCCACCAGCCTCACCCCGCCCACACTGAGACCGCTGAACTGATGGAGAAACTCGTCGTGGTTGCCGTGGATGTAGGTGACGCGGGTATGGTTGCGCTGCTTCCGGAGGAGCTTCTGGACCACCGTGTTGGCGGACTCATCCCAGTTCCAGCGCCGACGCAACTCCCAGCCGTCGATGATGTCCCCGACCAGGTAGAGTTGCCGGGACTCGTTGTTGCGGAGGAAGTCGAGGAGCAACTCGGTCTTTGCATGGCGGGACCCCAGGTGCACGTCGGAGATCCAGAGGGAGCGGTAGCGCATGGGGATCGTTTTCGGCCGCGGGGCGCGGACTTGACATTGAAGACCACCAAGGGCGGCCGGGGCACAAGTGGGAACTGGTTTTGACGCCCAAACTTGACGCGTCCGTAACGCCGATGGATCTGGAGCCGAGTGGCTCTGGGCCGGCGAGAAGGGGCCAGGTCCTCTGTCACGAAATCTCTTCCTCGTCCACGTCGTCAACCAGCTCGGCCCCGTCGCCTCCGCCGCCCACTTCAACACCATCCGCATCGATTCGCTGTCGTACACGACCGGCTTCGCCGTCGGAATCGCCACTTCGACGATGGTGGGCCAGTCCCTGGGCATGAAGGACGTGGACCGCGCCCGGCGGGTCGCCCGGTACGGCCTGTACCTCGGTGCCGGGTCAATGGCGGTCCTGGGGCTGACGTTCATCCTCGCCTCCACGGTCTACGCCAACGCCATGTCGGCGGACCTCGCGGTCGCCGCCCTCACCGCCGAGTGCCTGTTCATCGCCGGATTCGTGCAGTGGGGCTTCGGGGCCTACATCATTTTCGCCGCCGCCCTCCGCGGGGCCGGCGACACGCGCGGCGCCATGCTCGTCAACCTCGTCTCCGTCGGCGTCCACCTCAGGCTCGGCCTCGAGGCCATCTGGATCGTCCTCTCCGCCGAGCTGACGCTCCGCGGCATGCTCATGTACGCCCGATATGCCACCGGCAAGTGGAAAACCGTCCGCGTCTAAGTCGCACCGCAGACTACCGCACCAACCGCCTCACCGGGCCCACCTCGGCCTGCGCCGGCGGCTCGACCCCCAGCCACGAACTCACCGTCGCCGCGAGCCGCCGGGCGTCCACAGGGCCGACGTCACGCCCGCCAAAGTCACTCGGGTAACGGCTCACCAGCACGATCCCGTTCATCTGCGGCACCTCGGCCGGGTCCCACGAGTGCATGCCCAACGGCCCGCGGTCCGTCGGCCGCGTCGCCGGCAGGTCCCGCAGCGACACCGACGGCGTCCGGGGCCGGCTCGAAAACGTGTACCCTGGCATCAAGTCCACATAGACATCGCCCACGCGGTCCGGGTCCAACATACGCCACCGGGCGGGAAGCGTCGCGTGCGTGTAGACCCGGGCGAACCGGTGGCGACCCAGTTCCGCCGCCAGCGCCGCCACCTGGCCTGCCTTCTCCGGGCCGTCCGGCACGAAGACGTGCCCCGTCGCACCGCCCGTGATCGTCCGCGCCCCGGCCGGCATCGCCTCCCCGGCCATCTGGTTCAGGTTCGCCAGATGCACCACCGGCAACATCCCGTGGTCGGTCGACACCAGAAAGTACAACCGCGTGCCCGGCGGACACCGCTCGATGACGTACTTCATCGCCTCGGCGTGCACGTCCGCCAGCACCTTGTCCAGCCGCGACAACTGCTCCACCACCCCCGGGTGCGCCGGCCCCACCGCGTGTCCCGCCTTGTCCACCGCGTCGGCATACCCCATCACCAGCGACAGCGGCGTGCCCTTCTCCGCCCCGTCGTCAGACCTCATCGTCTCGATCAGGCGTTCGCCGCGCTGCTCATCGGTCATCTGGTTGTCATACCGCTCCGCGAAGTACGCCGCCATGTGGGGCCCGGTCTGCCCGTTGGAGAAGGGCCAGTCGAACACCGCAACCCGAAGCCCCTGCCGCGTGGCGGAGGTCCAGATCGCTTCCGCCTTCAGTAGGTCCGCCCGCTGGGGAAAGCTGAACTGCTCCCCGAGGCTGCGGTCGTAAAACGAGTTCCCCGGCACACCATGAACGCCCGCCGACGCGCCGGTGACCTCGCTGGCGTGGACGGAGAACGTCAGCGACGGGTACGTCGGAATCAGCTCCCGCGAGACGGCCCCGCGCCGGGCCATCGACGTCAGAAACGGGGCGCCACTCTCGCCCGCCCGGTCGAGGTAGTCCGGCCGGAAGCCGTCGATCGACACCCACACCACCACCGCCCCGGTCGCTGCGGGTTCTGTGCCCGGCCCGCCTCCAGACGACACACACCCCGCCACCCCGATCCAGCATGCCGCCAAAACCGACCGAACCGCACGTGCCCAAGGTTGTCCGCTCAACGCCCCACCTTCCCCACCTTCCTTCCGTCTGGCAACCCTCTTGCCGAAAATTAGATTAAAGTGACAGGTTCAGAGATTGACATTCCCCTGAACGAGGGGTAGAAACGATCCATGCGCATGGCACGGATGAAGGTGAAGGCGGAGGAGGGGCGGGTGGGGGTGTACCACTGCATCTCCCGCGTCGTTGGCGGTCAGCGT
>JAHCBB010000072.1 GCA_019634635.1 Verrucomicrobiia bacterium | reverse complement strand
CTTTCCGATAGAGGTGAGGCTCTCGGGAAAGGCGATCTGGGTCAGGCCCCTGCAGCCGTAGAACGCATAAACCCCGATCGTGGTGAGGCTGTCTGGCAGGGTAATTTGGGTCATGGCGCTGCGGTGAGAAAAACTATAGTCTCCGATTCTCGTGACGGGGAGGCCATTGAGCTTGGCAGGGATGGTTACGGCGCCGCCTGCGCCCGTATATCCCGTGATGGTGATGCCAGTCTGGTTCGTATCGTAGGTGAACGTGAAGCCATTCTGCGCACGCAGTTCGGGGTTGGACCCTAGGAAAAGGGCCATGGCCAGCAGGGGTAGCAGGTGGGCCAAGCGGCCAAATCGGATCGCCCACAGGGTGAAGAAATTCGAGATGGAAGAGTTCATGCACCCCTTGCCACCGCACTTCCGGGAAAAGGATTCGCGGAAACTTTGAACCTAGAAAAGGCAGTTGGAACCACGGATATCGCGGATATCACGGAATATGAAACAGTTGAGAGAAAAGACGGGGTCGTCCAGAAGGGACACCCACAACTCTGCCGGTCATACATCCGAACCCATTGGCTATCCGTGTCATCCTGTCATCCGTGGTCAATTCACTGCCGTTTCCAGGTTGAAACCATCGGATCTCGCCGGGTCTGTAGCTGCCGTTCACCAACCGGCGGCGGCATCGCCCGCCTCCGCCCGGCGAATCTCCTCCCAGGACGGCGCCCGCCACAGATAGGCGTGCCGGTCGCCTCCGGTGACCACGGCCAAGCTCCCGTCGTCGGAGATCAAGGTCACCGAGGGAAAGGCAAACCCAGGGTCCAGCTCCAGCAGGGCGCGGCTGGTGACGGGGTCCACGACGCGAAGGCCGGATAAACCGAGGCGCTCTTCGTTGGGCCAAAACGCCCCGCCGTGGGGAGCGGCCATGTCGAGATTCTCCAGACGGCTCAGGGTCCGCCCGGTCCGGGCCTCCACCAGCCGTTTGTCGCCTACCGACGACGTCAGCAACAGCGTGCTGCCGTCGCCGGAGACGGCAATCCGGTGCAGGCCGGCGTGGTCCAAGGGTTGCCGGAGGACTTTTTTCCGGACGACATCGTAACCGGCGAGCCAGCCGTCGGCGTGGACTTGCCAAAGCACGCCGTCCGGTGCGGTCGGCGTGAGCTCGCGCCCGGGGAGCAGTTCCGCCTCCCACACCCATTGCTTCGCCTGGAGATCCCAAATGCAGAGTCGTTCGTCTGCCGTCCGGAAGGCAATGGCCCCAGCGCGGGCGATCCAGCAACTGTGTCCGGGCGGCACATTCGTCATTCCGGCGAACCGGCCAGTCTCCGCAAACGTCTCCGCATCGTGGAACGACAGGGAGCCGTTTCGCCGCATCACTGCCACCTGCCCTGACTCAGGAACCGGGCAAAGCGTGGCGATATCGGCACCCAGGGCGGGCACGGGAACCGGCCGGAAGTCAGGCGAAACCGCCCGTTCCGCCACCCCATTGGTCCGGACCAGCAGGACTCCTTTTCCGTGCGGCAGGAAGGTGACCTGGGTCAGATCCTTCCCCAACGGATATCCCTGGCGGTTGGGAGCCGCGGAATCGAGCCGCCAGCGCACGTCCCCCGTCAACAAGGTGTCGCCGTCCGGCAGCAGCAGCACTGCCGGGAAATCGGCGTTGATACCGTCGAACTCCCGTTCCAGGGTGAACTCCGGCACCCGCCAGATGCTGAGGCCGGTGACCAACCGCCGTCCGTCGGCTGAGAAGTTCACCGCGAACTGGCTGCTGGCGTGCAATTCCGCCCTCTGTTCCCCGCGCTGCAAATCCCAGACGAGCAGCCCCGGAAGCTCGCGATCAAAGCCGGCGCCGGTCACCAGCCAGCGCCCGTCGGGCGAGAATGCCGCAGTCAGCGGATAGTTCTGACCGAGTGGGAACCGGTGCCGATCCCGGCCGGTGGCGATTTCCACCACCCGCAGGCACTTGTCCTGAACGTCCTCCAGACTCAGGCATTGCCCGTCGGCCGAGAACGCCAGTGTGTGGGACGCGGAGTAGGTCGAGAAATCCGTTTCCAGCGTGGCCAACAGCGCGCCATCGGCCACCGCGAACACCAGCGTGCGCCGGTCGGGCCACTGGAGGCTGCAGGCCACACGGCTGCCGTCGGGACTGGCGGCCAGATGCCGGGGCATGCCTGGAACCGGCAATGAACGCACCACCTCGCGTCGGGCCACATCCCAGAGGCGGATGAAGCCGTTGGTCGGACTGCGGCAATCGGTATAGGCCAGCAGACCGGTGCCCGGCACCGTGGCGATGCGGCAGATAATGGGGGAGCCTCCCGGGAGGGTGGGATGGCGCATCCGGTTGATGGGTTCCGCCAGACGGTACAGCTCGCGACCGGCACGGACATCCCACAGCGAAAAGCCGCCTTCCTTCTCACCGCAGGCCACCGTCCGACCGTCCTCCAAGGCCGCCAGGGACCAGATCGCATGGGTGCTGGGCGCCAACCGGCCATCCGCGACCAGCCGGCCATCCGCGACCAGCCGGCCATCCGCGACCAGCCGGCTGGCCTGCCACAGGTAACGCCATTCCCAGCCGCGCAAGTCGGTCTGGCCCGGCCCCGGCCGGGTGCGGTTCAGAATGGTGCGCACGTCCTGCCATCGCGTCTCCTTGGCCGCCCGACTGGCGAGGATCAGCTCGGCCGCATAGGCGTTCCGGCGGGCGTCCAATTCGGCCTGGCGAGCGGCGACCGTGGACTTGGCCGAAGCCGCGGCCTCGGTCTCTGCCCGCCGCCACTGCCAGGTGATGCCGGCGAAACCCAGAATCAGAGCCAGAGCGCAGGCGGCGGTGAGGGCGGCGACGGCCGGTCGGCGGCGAACCCACTTGGCGAGACGTTCGGGGCGGGTGGCGGGCCGGGCGTGGATGGGTTCGTCGCGTTGCCAGCGGGCCAGTTCCTCCGCGACTTCCAGTGCGCTGCCGTAGCGACGTGCCGGTTCCTTCTCCAGGCACTTCAGCGTGATGGTCTCCAGATCCCGCGGCAGCGCCGGTCGCAGTTGCCGCGGGGCCACCGGTTCGCCCGACACCACGGCGCGCAACGTCTCGCTCAGGGTTTCCCCCACCGCCGGCGGCCGGCCCGTGAGCAGGTAGTAGAGGATCGCGCCCAGGCCGAAGATGTCGGTGGGTGTGCCCGTGGTGCCCAGCGTGGAGTCGGCCTGTTCGGGCGCCATGAAGTTGGGCGAACCGGCGGACTCGATCGTCTGGGTCGGGTCCACCAGCGATTTGGTCAGGCCGAAGTCGGTGAGCTTGGGCTCATCGTCGGGGCTGATGAGGATGTTGGCCGGCTTGAGGTCACGGTGGATGACGCCGTGCTGGTGCGCGTAGTGGACGGCCCGGGCGAGCTGTTCGACGTAGCGGACGGCG
>JAHCBB010000071.1 GCA_019634635.1 Verrucomicrobiia bacterium | reverse complement strand
CCAGCCAGTCCACCTTCTGCCGGATGCAACAGCAGGTCGGCGTGGACCGGGTGGCCCAAGTGCTCCGGGACATTCAAAGCCAATTGCGCGGGGAGCCGCCCCCGGAGGACTGAAAGCGTTAACCCGACTTTCCCAACTGGAGAAGGGGAAGCGCGGAAATGGGCCTGATTCTGAAGATCCGGGTGACAGGTCTTCACTACGTTGGGGAGCCCGGCAGGGGCTCCATGGCGTTTGGGAAGGAGATACGGGGAGGGGATTGCGGGGGAAGCTCCAGTCCGAGCTGAGCCAGCAGCATTTCCCGGCAGCCGTTGGTCGGACGTGCCCAAGATGCTGTCGGCCGGGCGTTTTGTACCGGGGGACTTTCGTCGCGCCGCAACACCGGGGCCTCCGGGCTCCCCTAAGGGTACCGCAGATTGCTCCTCCTCAAACGCTTCCACGATGAACACGGGCCGGATTCCGCTCTTGACGGCGATGAAGTGGTGTGTGCAACGTCTGCTAGTAGCCGCTGGAATGTTGAACTGACGCCCACAGCACATTGTTGCCGACAGACAATGATCAACCGCCCCGTCCCATGAAAGTCACATCACGGACCGTCCTGTTTTCACTCGGAATTCTGGCAGCCTGCGGCGATCGCCTGCCATGCAGAGCCCAACAGTTGTTTCACTTCGAAGGATTTGTTGAGTCACTCGGCCCGGAATTCGGGCCGGGTGTCCCGGAACTGCTCGACGGTCGGTACCGGGTGGGACAGACGATTTCGGGTTACTTTGTGTATCCGCCTTCGGGGGATGATTTGAATCCCGGCCCTCCGTCCGGAGTTTTTCCAGGAGTCCCACTTTCGTTTCGCATTTTCGACGACTTCACGGTCAACAAATTCTCAACCCAGCCAGTCAATCCGGGCGGGGTGACCCAAGCGTACAGCTTTGCGCCGCTGCCCGAGGGAGATGAATGTTTCCTCTGCGAGGAAGACTTTGTGCAATATCTCAGATTCGGTCCCCGTGGCGTTTGGGGACTTCCAGATGCTGACCTCCAGGTATCCTCCACACATCCCACTCCGCATGCCATTGACGACCAGCACGCCTCGCTTGAACTCTATTATCGAATTGACAGCCTGCCGCAGGATCCTGACGCGCTTCCTCCCGCCTCTCAGCTGGAGAATCCGCTTCTGGTGGGCACCCTCACGGTGCAAATCTATCTCCCGGCAGAGCCGGATTTGGACTGCTGGCCCGATTGTGACCCGACCTATTTTCCAGTAGAACGGTATATCGTCGGGAACATTATTTCGGTCACCGCAGTTCCGGAGCCGAACTACGCGATTTTGTCCGGCTTGCTGCTGGCCCTGCCTCTCTGGAGGCTGCGCTCGGTGTGGACCAGCCGCACTCGCGCCAGCCCCGGCACCCCCGTCCCTGACCGCCTTGAGAAGGCATCCTGAGGCGGCCAATTGGTTCGGTTGGCATCATCACATGGCCTTGGTGGAGGCGGCCATGGTCTTCGCCCTCCAGGAGCACCAGCTCACTTCATGATCCAATCGGCTCACTTCGGTGCGTGACGTCGTCGAAATGGTCGCCCGGTGCTTTGAAGTCCAACCCACTCCGGAACAGATTGTCGCCAAAGAGGAGCCGGTTATCGAACAGGTCTTTGTCCGTGACTCGGTCCCGGGGGTGATGCGACTGGGCCGGGTCCTCCATCAGGATACGCGGCTCCAGCCGGGGCCGGTTCTCCCTCCCGATCCACGTCAGTTCCAGTTTCTGGAAATCATCAAGGCCGCCAGCTTGCGGGAGGCCACTCCGGAATCGACTGGCGCAGCGGGGCCCGCAGAGCTCCGACCGTCTTGACCAGTTTGCGGAAGGACCCGTTGCGGCGGTGGGCCAACGCCAGGTCCAGGGAGGCGCTCATCGCCGGCTGGTCGCCGGTTTCCGAGCAGGCGCGGTGGGTGGGCATGAAACGTTCGAGCTCGCCCTTGGCGTCGCGCTTCGACTCGCGATCGGTGGGAGCCATGGCATCCTTCGCAATGCCGTATCGGCTGCACAGGGATTCGAGGGCGCCGAGGAACCAGGTCTCGCATTCGCGATAGGCCACAACAACGTCACACGGTTTTCCGTTCGCCGCCTCCTGCGCCCAGGTGCGGACGCGGGCGGCCAGTACCCCGGGGCAGTCAGCTTCCCCATCGAAGAGGAGGACCACGGCGGCACATTCCACCTGAAGCCCGGCGAGTCGAACAGCGGCCTCAACGCCTTCCGGACTTCGAAACTGCGTCTGGGTGCGCCGGATGGGCCGGATGGGCCGGATGGGCCGGACCACGCCGATGTGCTGGCATTGCGCTGCCGCGAGCAGCCGCCGCAACAGGCCGTGGCAAAGCCATCCCCTACGGGATTTATGATCCGGCGAACAATGAGGGCTGGGTGAGTGTGGGTATTGACCATGACACGGCCCGCTTCGCGGTCGCCAGTCTCAGGAGGTGGTGGAAGCTTCTGGGAGCCCGGCGATTTCCCAAGGCTGAAGAAGTGTTGATCACTGCCGACGGGGGTGGAAGCAATAGCAGTCGAAACCGACTGTGGAAGGTTGCGCTTCAAGAACTGGCGGATGAAGTGGGACTCCGATTTGCGGTGTGTCACTTTCCCCCGGGAACGAGCAAGTGGAACAAGATCGAGCACCGGCTGTTCAGCTTCATCACGAACAACTGGCGAGGGAGTCCGCTGTTGAGTTATGAAGTGATCGTGAACTTGATTGCGAGCACGACCACGGCCGAGGGATTGGTCGTGAAGGCGGCGGTCGACACTGCCACCTATGAAACCGGAGTGGTTGTCTCGGATGAGGAACTGGCACGGGTCGATTGTCGCTCAGCCAGATTTTATGGAGAATGGAACTACGTCGTTCATCCTAGGTCGAAGTAATGGATCAAGTTATTCTTTCGCGAGCCCTTACCGACGGCGTGGTTGTGGTCGGAAATGAGGTCTTCGGCAACCGGATGATCTGCACCGAGGGCCTGCCGCTCACCGCAGGGCAACCGCTTTGCGTCCGCTACACGTTGGCCCAGGAGACCGGGGAATAGCCCCGCCCGGCCGGAAAAGGACGCTGCGGAGCGCACGGGCGGCAGATCGGTATTGTTGAGGACCCGAAGCGTGGCGTCCGGGCGGTTCAATGGCGACGTCTTTGCGGGTCCATGCTGGCGATCCTGGAATCCTGTGGTGCAGGGCAACGGCCTCCGAATTGGCGGAGCTTTTCACCGACGTCCGAATGTGACATCCTGCCGCCTTCATGAACGCCTTTGCCTTCGCGCTGGCCTGCGTGGCGCTTCCCCTCCTCGTTCCTGAAGCCCTGGCGGCGTTGTCCGGACGGGCCACGGGACCGAAATTGTCGGTGGAGAATGTCGGCGTGAACGTTCTGGTGGAATGGCCTGAGGACGCCATCCCCGACGGCTATGCCCTCGAGAGTTCGAGCGCGATTTCGGATCTGACCTGGGATCGTGTTCCAGGCGTCGTGACCAACGCCATTTTGCTGAGTCCGGGTGCGATCACCCGATATTTTCGCTTGAGCAACGCGGCGGCCGGCGGTGCCTTGCTCCGCGGGACCGTGCAGACCGGCGGCACGGCATCCGCCCGGCCGCTCCCGGGGCTGCAACTTCTCCTGGTCGAAGCCACCGAGGATCGTCCGCT
>JAHCBB010000070.1 GCA_019634635.1 Verrucomicrobiia bacterium | reverse complement strand
CAGGCCGCCGCACGCCGGTTCCGCGTCCTGCAAGCGCTTGTCAAGGAAATTTCTCTCGCGGATCCGTCGGGCAAGTGCCTCGAAAATTTGGACTCGTCCGATGCCGCCGCCCGCGAGGCCGCCGCCGCCGTGGTTGGCCCGCTTTTGGAGCGCGCTGAGGCATCGGCCGATCAGGAGGTTGGCGCCGCCGCAAACAAGGGTAGGGCTTCGTCCGCTGGACCGACCGGACTTGCCCGCGTCGAGGCCGCATTTTCCCAACAGTCCAAAAGCGCTTCCAGGCCGGTACGCCCGAAGGCCCCGGGACCGTCCGTGGCCAAACACCTGAGCGGGCTTGACCGCGCCATCGCCGCGCTGCGGGAACAATCCGGACAGTCGCCGCTTCCCCGCCACCTTGCCGCAAATTCCAACGAATAAGCAAAATGACCGCCATTGACGAGTGCCTAGGAATCACACCCGCCGAAGTTGCCGCCCGCGAGGCTGCTGAACTTGGCGCCATTCCAAAACCCGAAGCCTTTTCCAAGGCCGAGGCCGACGTGGCCAAGGCGCAAGAGAGGCTAGCCGCCTTGGAAGCGAAGCGTGCGACCGCCCTGGAACTGGGCCGCGAGTATCTGGCCATGCTGGAAGACATCCGCCGGCGCCGCGATCAACTGTTGGTGGGCAGGGACAAGGCTGCATTGCATGGCGATGGGGCCGCCGCAGCCCGCGAGGCCGCCCTCGGAATTCTTGGCGACCGGTTCACCCCATGGTTTCAGGCTGGCTGCAAGCTTGCTGAGGCCCTGGATGCCGAGCGTGCCTCCGCGGAAATTTCGCGCATCGCCGACGGATGGGAGGACGAACTTCGTGCCGCCGAATCCGCCGCAGAAGCGTTCCGGGTCGAACACGGCCTGCCCGCCGCGGAGACCCAGACGTCCTGAAGAACGATTTTCGGCCCCCCCTGCCGTGCTACGCCGCCGCTGGCCGCCGTGGACGTGCGGTGGGGGCGGGCCATTCGTCACTCCGGAGTGATCGCCTACCGCCGCACCAGGACCCCGGGGGCGAGGCCGTCCGGTAGGCGGAAGACCTGCGGGTTGTGCATAGCGCGGGTGAGGCACACCTGGCCGGGCCGCCCGAACGGATGGGGCGAGGGGAATTGCTTCATGGCCGGCATCGTACACCGCACCCGGGACAACGGCAGGGCGAGTCACCCTGCTGTCCTCACCCCTTCGCGGATCAAAGCGCCGTGGCGGGCCCCTGCCGGACCGTGAAACTGATGTCGTGGCCGGTGGTCTCGCCCGGTCCGGATGGCCGGCCGACGAACGCGGAAAACTCCGCAAAACTGCCGTCCGCGGCGTATCCGGTCCGTGAGAGCGCGCGGACGACCCCGCGGCAAATCTTTCGGGTCTCCAACGACAACTCCAACTGTGGCGTCGAGCCCAGCGGGGCCGGCCCCAAGTTCTCGCCGCTGTCTGGGACGCGGCCATCGGATTAGAACCCGGCAAGACCGTTCACTGGGAACTGATCAACCGCAGCCAACTCCAACTGGTCGAAGTCAATCACTTTGCTCAAGCTGTTCTTTCGCAAGCCCTTCACCTTGCACATACGCGGCCTCGGCCTCGCGATACTGCCTCAGCCCTTTCGCTTCATCCTTGCTCAGCCACTTGTTGGTTATATAGTAGGTAAACGCGAAGCCAGACGACGCAAAAAAGCGGCCATCTGTAATGGCAGTTTTGAACCCTAGACCCGGCCTGAACTGCCGAATAGTAGACGCTGGAAGGATTTCATCCGCCTCTAAGGTCATCCGAACCGCGAGCCTAATCGGCCCGCCACTTCCCAAATCACGGTCAGGCCTAAAGCCGAGCCAACTCGCCCGAGTCGGAACACTCCAAGGACCTGCGTTAGTGAAAGCGCTGGCGGAAAAGCTGATGTTCGTGAAGGCAGTGTCCAGGAAGTACGTTGCTACTTGTTGAGGTATGTCTGACTCATTGCGATAATACGTTACCTTCGTTGGCAGATGAGGCGGAGCCAAGCTCAAATCGAAGGACGCCCGATTTGCAAGTGGGGGGTCTAGGAGACTGACTGGCATTGCAGCCACATAATTCGCGAATGGCACATTAAGGTTGGTTTGTGATCCTGCCCTGGCGGCCTCAAACTGACAGGACGAGCAATAGGCAAGCCACACGATCGAGGCCGCTGGAACAAAGGGATCCCTTGCTAACACCCCTTCCGAGACAAAAGCATCCCCAATATTGTTGTAGGATGGGATATGCCCCGCGAACCGATCCGTAAGCCTAGTCGTGTAATTTAGAAGTCGGTACGTAGCATTCCCATCGCATGAAATGATCGCAGAGTCGAATAATTGCTTGTCCTCCGGGAAGATTTCTATTAGCCATTGGCAACCTTCTACATCTACGGTGAATTCTGATGTATTTGTGCGATAGAAAAACTCCGCGTTCTTGTTAGCAAATAGCTGCTGGGTTATCACCCTTCCCGCGACGTGGAATGTAGTTGGCGTATCTTCGGCCGCACGAGCCACCAGAATCAGAACCTGCGCGGATATATAGATCGTCAGTAAATGGCGACACATAGGAGTATTAGTTATTGGTATTTGCCACCTTGCTGGTAGGAGTTTGGTTTTGACGCTTCGCCGGGAAAGGGAGATTTGGTTCCACTGTCGCGACCTTTTGGAGTAGTCCGCCTCGCGATTCGGGCGATGTCAACTGGCAAATTTCGACTGCGGCGAAGCTTCTCCGAGCCTGGTGCGGGTCGGCTGACGTGCCCGCTGTCCTGACGCTCGGCGCGAATCAAAACGCAATGGCGGGCCCTTCCCGTGCGTCGGGAATCGTCAAATCTGGGGATGGCTGGCGCCGCGGACCACGAGCACCGTCCTGATGCACCGGTTCGTCTGTCCGCACCTGAGGGTGGAGCGGGTCGAGCCGGTGGACTGACGCCCAGGCGCCACGGAAGGCGAAGTCGCTCGTCTGCCATTGCTGCTGCATGGCGGCCTGACCAGAGGACGGATGGACCGCCTACCTGTGGACCCCGTCGCCGTCCTGGAGCCCGTAGTTGCGCCAAAGAGGAAGCCTGCGGACACCGGAGCTATGGCCCGCCGCTGGCCGAGGGGACATCGGGCCGTTAGGGGGAAGATCCGAGCGTGTCGGATCAGGACGGCCGTTTAACACGGCGCAACAGTCGGACCTTCGAAACGGTGCGAAACGGTGCGGGACCGGCAACGCGAAAACCGCAAGTTTCCGAAGGATTCCGCACGGTCACGAAATCGCGGGCGCATTTGTAAACCGTGGGTCGTCGGTTCAATCCCGACAGCTGGCTCCATCAGTTCTCTCCCGGCGAAGCTTCGAAACCAAATCCACGCTCCTTCGACAGCGTCTTCGGAACAATGCCCGCTTTGGGCCGTTTGCTCCGCGGGGCCCCCTTCGGGAGGTCAACGCGGCCGGACCCGGTTCGACGGCAATCACTTTTCCCCGCCCCATTGGCTTCCAATCCCTTATTTGGAGCCCGAGGACATCCGGGTCTGTCCCGAATACGCGGCCCAGGAAGTGGACCACCCGGTGCGGGTCCCCTCCCGCCCGTGGCCCCTTTCCGTGCGACGGCCGGCGACTCGGGTCGCGATACAGGTCGCGAAGCGTGCGCGGGGTACAAATTCCGAGGGTTGCTGGCGGGCTTGAAACCAGAGACAGTCTGCATCGGGCGACGCCTTCGTTCGCCGATGCCAAGGCATACGCCGCACCATGCCCAAATACGCCCCAGCACCGATTGTTGATTCGTCCACGTGGAGGGCGCTCCTGCTGCTGGCGGAGCCATTGGAGAAGTTCGCGCCGTGGGAATTCGCCAGCGACGTGGACTGCGTGGGGTTGGAGGATGCCGACGATGGCGATTACCGACTCGCCCATGTTCTGGGAAACGCCGGGGAGGTGTTCGCCGCCGTTCTCTACCGCCGGAGAGGAATTGCATGGCTTTTGAAGGCCCTGAGCGAAGACCTCGACCCGCACGACTTCAGCGCCCTGGAGGAAATGGACTGCCTGAAGGTGGAATTCGTCCCCAGGCGCGAGTTGGCGAAGGAAGACCTCGCCGTGCTCAAGACCGCCGGCCTCAAGCCTGCGGGCAAAGGACGCCTCTGGCCGCAGTTCCGATCAACGATCCCGGGGTGGCATCCGTGGCACATTGATCAGGCCGAGGCCGATCAACTGTTGCGTGACCTGCCCCGCTTGACCGCATTTCTCAAGCTCCTGAAGTCGAACCCGTCGCTGTTTGAGGAGCGGTCAGACGGCGAACTGCCGTTCCTGCCGGCGTCACTGCCGGGCCGTCCGCTCGCCTTGGACGACCTGAACTGGCGCAAGTGCATCCGGCTTCCGGATCCGCCGCTGTCCCCTTATGTTCCACCGCAGTCGGAAATGGATCCACTCCGGAGCCTTCCGCGAACACGACAACTGGTCGTTGAGTTCGACTCGGCCCTGATGCCAGGGGCGTCGTTCCGCGAGAATGGCCGACCTTGCTTCGGACGCGTTGCCCTGCTGGTGGAGTCCGTGAACGGCATCGTCATCGGCGGGAAGGCCAGCTCGGGTGCGATGCATCCGGGTGACGCCGCCGGGGCGGCGTTGGTTTCGTTGCTGCGGCAGGCACCCGTGCTGCCGTCAATGCTGGTGCTGCGAAACCCCCGTTGGCGTCCGGTGGTGGAGGGCGTCTGTGGTGCCTTGGGGATTGAAGTGCGGATGGCGAAGCGCCTGCCCGCCTTGGACGAGGCGCTCGCCCACCTCGAACGGAGCATGGCCGACGGAGGGTCGGGACTGTGACGGACTTCACCGGGGCCATTGCCGCGCAGACGTTGTGCTCCTCGCACCAAGGGGGGCGTTCTCACTCGAGGCATGCCGCGCCCGAGGCCGACTGACAATCGGGTTGAGCTCCGGGCCCGGGCGCCGTTGGCGATCACCGAGCGGCTGATGCGCAGGAAACGCCGCGGAGGCAGGTGGAACTCGAGCCGGGTGGGTTGCGAGAATCCGCAAAGGGACAGGTCGATAGAGAATCCGCAAAGGGACAGGCCGATTGTTGGCCGAGTGTTCGATCGTGTGGCGTCTGGCGTGGGGAGCAACGGAGTTGGTGAGATCCTTGGTCAGAGCATCACCACGGAACAGCGGTCTGGAGGAACTCGCGCGTTCCCTGGGGGCACGGAATCTGGAAATGCGGAGTGTGGCCACCCTTTGGGTGATAGCAGGAGATTGGCGGTGCGGCTGGTTGGCCTGCGTCCGCACAGATTTCTTCCGGGAGGGGGGAGATGCGGAACCGGGACCGGGCCTGT
>JAHCBB010000069.1 GCA_019634635.1 Verrucomicrobiia bacterium | reverse complement strand
ATCCGCCCGGGGACCCCAGCCTGGCTGCGTTCGCGCCGGTACGTGAATCGGGTCTCGCAATCGCCTCAAACATCGTCGAAGGCGGGGGGGGCGCACATCGAAGGCCGCATACCTGCACTACCTGAACACGGCTTACGGTTAGGCCCGTGAGCTCGAATACCAGGTCCATCTGTCGGCCCGTTTGGGCCACCTCCCGGTACCCTCGCAGCGCCAGCTCCGGGCATTGGCCGTGGAAACCTCGAAGGTCCTCAACGACCTGCTGCGCTCCCTTCGCCGTCCGTGAGTGCCCCGAGCCTCCAGTCGGTCGCCTCCGGACTGGACCCCCGATCTCCTGCAGCCTCCAGCCTCCGGTCTGCAGTCCTTGGCCTCCGTCCCCTCCGGCAACGATCCCCCCCTCCTCCACGACGGCGAGTTATTGATCGAGACCTCTCAGATCCCGGACTACGAGAACGCCCTCACCGACGGAAGCCCGTACCATCCGATGAACTCAGCCCTGCCAGCAACGACCTGAAATCGGGTCATGTGGGGTTCCCCGGCTCCAGCCTCCTAAACAACGGAGATGCTTGGCCCAATTTCCATTGCAATCCAAGAATGGGGCGTGATGATCCATTCATTGCTGTAAACCCTGTCATTCCCAAATGACCCTTCTGCGCACAGCCGCCCTGGTGTTCCTGTCCGTCGCCGGTGGCCCGCAACTGGTGGGAGCGGTTGCGCAATCCCTGCGCTGGATTTCCCCCGATCAGCCGGTGCTGCCCTTGGACATCCCATTCACGCTCCGTGCGGAAGCCTCCAGCGGACTGCCCGTTCACTTCCGGATTCTGAGGGGGCCGGCCTCTCTGGACGGCGACCAACTGACAGTCACGAACGTGGATGACGTCATGGTCATCGCCGAGCAGCCGGGGGACGACACGCACCGCCGGGCCTCCGCGTTCCGCCTATTCAATGCCTTCCGGGTGGACTTCGAATCGCAACCGGAATTCCAGTTCGGCAGCCGGGTCCTGGATCTCGTCACGGCCGGAGATCTGACCCTGGCGCTGGAAGAACGGGGTGGGGTCCTGATCACCCGGGTTCCCGCCGCGGGACCAATCACCCAGCTCGCGCACCACCGGGTGCGGGGGCGGGTGCAGGCGATCACGGCCTCGGACACCCACCTGTTCACCCTTTCAAGCCTCGGGAGACTGGAGGCAGCGGACCTCCGGGATCCCGAGCGACCGGCGCTGGTGGGCTGGTTGGATCTCCCCTTTCCCGTTACCCCCAATCGCTTCACCAGCCTCGCGTTGCAGAATGGCCTGCTGTTCGCCGGCGCCGGTCCGTTCGGGCTTGCGGTGGTGGACGTTCGGAATCCGGCCCGGATGCGGCTTCTCTCCGAGTATTATGTCGCCTTCGATCCCCCCTGGGGTTCGGGCGTCACGCAGATTGTGCCGGCGGGCAACCGTCTCTACCTCAACGTCACCGCCGGGCTTCAGATCGCGGACATTTCCGATCCCGCCCGTCCCCGAGTGATCGGTGGCTTCACCCGCTGGGGGCCAAACCGGATCGCTGGGCTGGGTAGCCACCTTGCCGGCATGGTCCATGGTGGTCGCCTGACCGTGCTGGACGTGCGCGATCCCATGAAGGTGCAGGAACTGGGACACTACGACTTTCGCGACGGGACATCGTCCATTGCCAACCTGCAATCTGTGGGGGACCTGCTGTTTCTTACGGATACGATGGGGGCGGTCGAAGTGTTGAGTCTGAGCGATCCGTCATCGCCCCGACTCCTGGGCCGCCATGTGGACTGGTTCCGCAACATCGCGACCGCCACCGCACCGCTGGCGGTGCTCCACGAGGCGAGCCGCGTTCTGATATCCCGTTCGAGCGGCGCTGTCGAACCGATACGACTGGTCCGCCAGATTCCCCAGGCCGTGGAGTGGCTGCAGCCGGCCACCGACACCCTGCCGCTCGATGAGCCGCATCCGCTGGAGGCAAAAGCCTCCAGCGGCCTGCCCGTGGAATGGCGCGTCGTCTCCGGACCCGCGACGATCTGGAACCAAGGTTTGCGGGTGACCGGACGGGGCGCCGTCGTGGTCGTCGCCCGGCAGCCGGGCACCCGTGAGGTGGCGCCGGCGGAAATTCACCGGACCTTCAACCCCACCATCCTTCATACGCAACCGCTGGGCCGGATGCCGTTGGGCGGCTATGCCTCCGATCTCCTGGTCAGCAACCGGCTGGCCTTCGTGGCGCTGGACAATGCCGGCGTGAGGGTGGTGGACCTGAACCGCCCCGCAGATCCGGTGCTGCTTTCGTCGTTCTCCCCGATTCCCTATTCCAGGCGCATCGCGCGGACTGGAGATCATCTGGTGGTGGTCGGAAGCGAGGATCTCGCCGTCGTGGATGTCCGGAACCCGTCGCAGCCCGTGGTTCGAAGCCGGCTGAGACCTGGATGGCTCCCAATCACTGTCGAAACGGCGGGATCCCAGGTACTCGTTGCTGCCGAAGGACGGGGCGTCCAGATCGTTGACCTCTCCGATCCGGAGAATCCCCGGGTCTCCGGGGAGATCGCCATTCCCGTATACACCGCGTTGTTGGAGGCGCGGCCGCCGCGGGCGGTGATCGGCCATCCGCCAGGAGTCGGGCTTTGGGATGTCCGCAATCCTCTCGCAGCGACACGGCGCGCGCTCCTGGGAGGTGCGGATGCCTTTGAGAGCACCTCCATATGGTTGGGGGACTCCCTCCTGGTGGCCGCGGGCAACCGACGAGATTGGCGGAGCGGGGCTTATATTCAGTCACGGCTCGAAGTCTATGGCGTCAGCGATCCCGATCATCCCCGGTTGCTCGGCACAGGAGACATCAGAACGATGGGAATCGGCCCAGTCACCGTCCATGAAGGCTGGGCGTTCGTGGGAACTTTGGTGTCGGAGCAGTGGGAGCACCTCGTTTACGACATCCGCGATCCGGTCCAGCCACGCCTCGCCGGGTGCCTGCCGGGAACCACGCTGCTGGCCGCCGAGGAGAACCTGCTGGTGGCGACCACCACCGCCCCGGAGTTGGTCACCTATTCCTGGCAGGAAGCCATGACGCAGCAGTTGAAATGGACCTCGCCAGACGTATCCGTTGTGGACCCCGGGGTGGTTCATCCGCTCCACGCCACGGCCAGCAGCGGACTTCCCGTAGAGTACACGGTCCTCTCCGGCCCCGCCGAGATCCGCGATGGGTTCCTTTCCGTCACCAACGAAACCCAACAACAGAGCATCATCGTCCGTGGGACGCAGTCCGGCGGGCCGGGCCAACTGCCCGGGGAATCGGTGCGGGTTTTCAATCAGTTGTCGGCGGACTTGGAACTGCTCGGCCGGCTTGAGGTGCCCGTGGCCTCGGCGGTGAGTGTCTCCGGAGGGTATGCCTGCGTGGCCGGATGGGCGGGGCCGCTCCTCTGGGTGGATGTCCGCGATCCGCGCCAGCCGCGCCAGGTCGCCAGCCTGAACACAGGACTGGGAGCGCCCGATGTCGTGATCGCCGGGGAGTATGCCTACGCGGCCGATTTCGAGGGAACGCTCGCGGTGGTGGATCTGCAGGATCCCGAGGCACCGACAGTTGTGGCCTCCATCAAAGTCGGAGAGGAGGCGCGACGAGTGACCGTGCACGGCGGATACGCCTTCGTGTCGGTCCAGGGCCGCATTCAGGTGGTGGATGTTTCCAACCCTCGGCAGCCCCGTCTTGCGGGAAGCCACTCCATGCCATTCGAGTTCCCTGCCCGGGGTCTCCTGGCACATGGAGGCCTTCTGCATGTCGTCGACCTCTTCACCGGATTGACCGTCCTGGATGTCCGGAATCCAGCGCACCCAAGTGTGGCTGGATCACTGCCCATCCTGGGCAGCGGCGCCCTGGCCCTGGATGGGCCGCTCCTGTGGGTGGAGGACTTCTCGGGAGGTCTGTCGGCTGTGGACATTTCCGACCCGTTGCATCCTCGGCAGATCGTAGCCGCTGACATCCTGTTGCCTGGCATCAATCAGTCCTACAAGTCGATGGCCCTCCAGGACGGACTGATTTTCTGCACCGGCGTTGACGGTATGGAGGTCTTCGAGGTCGCCAATCGCGATCACCTGCTGACTGCCGGGAGCCATCCGTTGCCCCTACCAGCCAACCTCCTCGGGGTGGCCACTGTGGGAGACCTCGCCTATGTGGCGGCCGGGCACGGGGGTTTCCTCATCTTCCGGATCCACCGCGGGATCCGGTCCACGATTGGCGCCCTGGGCATTCCGACCCGTGGAGAGGCCGGGGAACAGATCCCGCTTCCGGAACGGAATCGTCACGGAGCGCCCCTCCGCTACGAGGTGGTTTCGGGACCTGCGCGGGTCCAGGAGGGGGCGCTGATGCTTGGGGGGACGGGAGAGGTGGTGGTAAAGGCGGTAATGGTCCCAGGAGGCCGGTACCTGCCCACCGAGGCATTGATCCCAATCACCGTGATGCCTCTGGTGCTTCATACGGTCCGGAGCGTCCCCGGCGAGCCGGCTGAACTCCGTTGGAGGCAGGCCTCCGATGTACTCGAGACGTCCGCGACACCCCGGGGTCCTTGGATCCCCATCCCGGACTCCCACCCCCCTTTCCGGCCCACGGCAGGGGTCTCCCCCCAGTTTTACAGGCTGGTCCGTCCGTAGTCCGACATTCGGCCTCAAACGGCGGCCGGAGTCCGTTAAAGAGACATTAATGAGACAGGTTCAAAGATTGACTGGTGCGCCCGGCCCGGGCTCAGCGACGGCGACGGACCAGCGCGATGCCCGCCAGGCCAAGGCCCACCACGGCGGCCATCACCGGCGACTCGGGGACCGCCACGATGGACAGGTTATCGAAGTAGGCCCGCTGCCCGGACTCCTCGATCCCTCCCGCCAGCCAGACTTCGGTGATCCGGTCGCCGTCGGGGACCAGCGGCGCCGAGCCGACCCAGGTACCGTCCAGATAGGCCGCAACCGTGCGCGCCTGAAAATCCAGTGACAGTCCCAGGGTGTACCACTGCCCGGTCGTGAGGGTGCCCTGCGTGGGGTTCTGGTCGAGGATCACCGGTCCGGTCCCGTCGGCGATGAGTTGCGGTCCGAAGCCGCCCGTCATGAGCAGGATGAGGCCAGCGCGGGCGTCGAAGTCGCCTTCCAACCGCATGTCCACCTGGAGGTTCACCTGCGGTTTCGCGGCTGCGTTCAGTCCAAGGATCGCCAGCGGGAGCACCCCGCCGTTCTCCAGACTCATTTCGAGGGCCTGGGTGCCCGACCGCACCACGGTGTTCTCGATGATGCCGTCACCCGTCCAGCCCTCCTGTCCGTTGATGCCGCCCAGGGCGAAGTTGGGCGGTTCAAATCCGGTTTCGTAGATCACTCC
>JAHCBB010000068.1 GCA_019634635.1 Verrucomicrobiia bacterium | reverse complement strand
CAGGTTCGGCGGGAAAGGACGCCGTATCTGAGAAGGCGCTTGGTGACGGGCTCATCTCTGCGCCGCAGTGCAGGTCCCTGCCTCTCCTGGGGACACGACGAAACCAAAGTGCTGCAACCAGAGGAGGCAATGGGGACCCCGTTTCGTGGCAGCTCGCCATCGGCGTCGGGGTGTATTCCGAGCCGTTTCCGCGAGTCCGAATGAAGTGCTTCGCCCCAATTCCACCGACCCTGGCCTTTTACTGTTCAACGACCACTATTTTTCTCCGGGAAAAATAATCGGCGCCATCCACTTTACACCGCGAACAATCGGCTGGCACAGCGGGAGGCAACCGAGGAGTGAGATCCCGCGTCGCGGTGGCTCCATACCCCACGAGGACAGCCTATTCTTCATCCTGAACGACCCGGTAAAACACGGGTGCATTGCCGGCAATTGCCTGGCGGTCCTGCCAGGAGGCCTGGCTGGTGGCGTGCCAGTTGGTCGAGACCGGTTCCCAGTGTCGGAGGTCGGCGGACCGTTCCAGCACGGAGGCGCGCAACGGGGCCGCGCTGACCCGTAGATCCGATATTCCTGCCGGTGTTCGCGACAGGGAACGGACCGCCGGGATCCGTCCGGAAGCGGCCCCGGCGCCCTTCAGGCGAACCAGCGACATCCGGGGCAGCCCGTTCATGCGATCGAATTCGCCGCCCACCAGAATCGCACCGTCCGGTTGGAGGGTGATGGCGTGGATGGACTGGTTGTCAGCCCCTTCGACATTGAAGGTTACCGGTTCAAAGGAGCGATCCAAAGCGCCGTCAGGCAGCAGCCGGATCAGGTGGTCTCGCATGCGGCGCGAAAGACCCAACGGTGACGCATGAAGCGCGAGCAGCAGGCGTCCTTCGGGATCCACCGTAAGCTGGGTGGCGACTGCGAGGGTGTTGCTGGGCATGAACAGAGCCAGTTCCGGCTGAAATCCTGGATCCAGGCGACCGTCGGGCAGGCATCGGATCAGTGGATGCCATCCGTGGGGCTTCTCGGACCCAAACAACCCCCAGGCCAGAAATCGTCCCTCAGGAAGGCTGGCCAGGCCATGGATCCCCGAGATGGGCAGCGGCAGTGGAATGGGATCCGCCGAGGCGCCATCCGCGGAAACGCGGTGCAGGCGGGAATCGGTCCTCGCCACAAGGACGCGGCCGTCAGACTCCACCGCGACAGCGCTGGTCTCGCGCAGGCCGAGGCTCGCGGGTCTGAAGGTGGGATCCAGCACCAGATCGTTCCCAATCCTGGCCAGTCCCCGCGGCAGGGCACCCGTGCTGAAGGTACCGAAGACGATCCACTGGTCGGCGCCATAAGGGACCGCACCCGACAATCCAAATGTGTCTCCGGCAAGCGTCAGGGGGGTGCCGCTGCGGAGCACCTCCCCCGCAAGGGAGGTGGCCACCATGCGCTCCGAGTCCGGCCAAACGCCGGCGCCAACGTCTCCAGAGAAGAAGATCTCCGAATTCCGAACACGAACGAAGTCCACACCAAATCCCGAGCCATAGACCCGCGAGGGCACCGGGTCGAAGGCGAGATCGAGTCGTCCGTCCGACTCCAGACGCGCCAAACCCGCCCGGGAGTGGATGCCGACACGATGGTAGTCTCCAGCGACCAGGATGCGTCCGTCGGATTGGACGGCGAGTGAGCGGATTCGGCCCCGAATGCCGTCTGCGGGGAGCTGGAAACTGCGGTCCTCGGACGAGGGGCCATCGTCGTCCACAATGGCGACGGTCGCGGATGTCAGCGGGCCCAGGCCAGACCCGGGCCCAGGGTTCTGCAGCACGATCCGCGCGGTTTCGAGGTCCTCGGTGCGCTCATCGTTGATCAGTGAAAACCGCACGGTTTTCCGGGTCTCGCCGTTCGTGAACTGCAGGGTCTGGGTGTCGCCGATAAAGTCCTCGCCGTCCGTGGCGTCGAGTCCCTCCATCCGCACCTCGACCTGCGACACTCCGGCATGACCCCAGTAACGGCGGACTGTAAATTCGATCGAAACGTCGGCTTCACTCACCTCGAAGTGATCGGTTTCGAGGGCAAAGGAACCCGAACCTTCCAAGCCATCGCCCCGGAGCTTCAGGAGGAATGGTTCACTGCTCGATGAGGCCAGGCATCCCCCGCCGGGCAGCGCCAGAACGGCACCGGACATGAACGGGATCGGCGCCGCCAGGAAGGAGTGGTCGAGCGTGCCGTCCGGGTTCAGGCGGGCCAGCTGGGCACGGGGGACAGGCCCCCCGGTTTTGAACTCCCCGGCGATGAACACCGGTCCTGCATCATGGCTGGAAAGACCGTAGATCCGCTGCCCATAGGCCCCCCCAATGAACGGCGAACGGTACGACGCATCCACCTCGCCGTTGGGCAGAATCCGGGCCAGATGGTCCCTGAAGAGATTGTTGACCTCGGCAAAATCCCCGGCGATCAGCAGCCGATCGCCTTGCTCCAGGAAGGCGTACGCGCTTCCCCCGCCGACCAGGACTGGTGCAAATCCCTCGTCCGGACGTCCATCGGAAAACCAGCGCAACAGCCGCTGCTGGGGAAGACCCGTCCAGCCTTCCCGATAGATCGTCGCGTCCTCGCCGGTGATGAACCGGCCATCGGAAAGCACATGCACTTCCCAGCCGTCCGCAACCTTCGGTGTCTGGAACTGGTCGTCGTATGCGCCATCGTTTCGGAGCCGAAACAGCCATGGGAGGGGACTTTTGTCAGGCCGGCTGGCCCGCCGAAAACGCCACACCAGCAGTCCGCCGTCCGGTTGTGTGGCGATCTGTTGAATTCCAAAGGGCGGGAGGGGATCGGGCGGCAGGGGCGGCAGGGGCCCGACGACAGGCGGAGGGACGTTGGTGTCGAGACTCACTGAAGGTATGAACAAGGGATCCAGCCGCCCCTGGGAATCCAGCCGCGCCAGGCCCGGTCGCTCGATGCCGTCCACGGACAGAAAACTGCCGGAAATCACGAGACCGCCACCAGGAACCAAGGCCATGCAGTGGACGCTTCCCTCCGGGAGCACGGCGGGCACCGCCGAGGCAAGGACGCCCCCCACTGGAGAGACTGCAGTCAGTCGGCCGCTCATCGAACCTCGGCCATCCGCCCGGGAGTCCAGCAGCCAGAAGCCCCCGTCGTCCCGACCAAGGATGGTGGTGACTGGATGCCGGATTGCCGGATGCCAGGCCGGATCGGCTGCGCCGGGCCGTTCGTCAGCCCGGGCGACCACCGCCGTAGCCCAGGCGGCCGCCACGAGAAGAATCCGGAAAGCAGGAAGCTTGGAAGTCATGGTCGCGAGCGTTTGTGAATTTACACCTGTTGTCAATGCGCCATTCCCCATGAGGCTTTGGGGGACGAACCTTCCGGGGTGTCGGGTCCAGGGGAAAACCACCCGGACCTATGCCACCGTCAGCGGGCCGTCGAAATGGTGCCGTCGAAATACTCAGTTCCTTCAGATACACCAACGGCGCCGGCTGGCGATCTCCCGTTCGGTTGGATTCCGGATCCGGCAATACGGCCGCTCAAAAATCAGGTTCGCCATCTCGTGGCTGTAACTCTTCGGCGCGGTCTGGCGCACATGCTCCACCGTGTGCGCCTGCAATCGGCGGGGGTCGCAATCGTTCCGACCGTCCAGCCCGCCGTCTCCTCCACGCCCTGGAGGATGAAGGACACCCATCCAGCGGGGGTACTTCTGGCGCAGCTTCCGAGCGTACTTCGCGGATTCGTGGACCAGGTCGTCAGCAAACGGCAAGGCATCGAGTTAAACCGCGTTCACCGCCCGGGTCTCCGGGGAATGCACCGACCACGGTAGTTCGCCGCGGTCCAAGAGGAACACTTCGTAGTCGCCCCGCAGCTCGCTCAGGCTCGTCCGCGCCGCGTCCGTGAGCTTCCTCTCGGTGTCCTTCGAGGTGGAGGAGCGCTCCGAGCCCTCGATGATGTTCTGCCGGCCGCTGCCGGCGGGCTGGGTCATCTGGTCGCACTGCCGGCCCTTGGGGTCGTAGAACTTCCCGCCTGGCTCGCGGTGATCGTGCGTGAGGAACCGGCGGCAGAAGCGCAGCGTCTCCAATTGCACGATCGTCGCCTACGTGAACGAGTGCAGCCTACGGAACGTGCCATGCTGGTCGAAAAGCTCAGCCAGGCCCCTCGTCTCCATTCATTCCATCCTCGTGCAAACTCAATCCAGTCCCCCCGGTCACCGACGACGCCGTACTCGTTCGATGCGCTGTCCGGCAACGCTGCGCTCTGAAATGACTTCGCCGCGACCCTCACCCCCAAACCCCTCTCCCAAAGGTGGAGCGGAGCCCTCCTTCCCGGAACTCCCTCTCCCCGTGGGAGAGGGCTGGGGTGAGGGTTCGGTGTCAGCAACGCCAACCCGAATGCCGTCGTTCAAAAGCTGACAAATCTCCCGATTCGCAGCCGGAAGACTCATGGCCGAGCGATCGCCGGTCAGCTCATCCATGGCGGCGGCGATGGTTTCGGGCGGCAACGTGGGCTTCAACTGCTCCAACGCCACGCGCAAACGGGGAACGGGCACCACATCGCCCTTGGTCTCGCGACCCAGCGTGCCGTTCCCGCCGAAGGTCTCCTCCAACGCCGACACCATGGTCCAACCAAGCTCCTCGAACAGCCGCATGGCCGGCTGCTCGACAAGCGGGTCTTCGGTGTAGGCGTGCGCGCTCACGTCAAAACGTAACGTCCGGTCTTCAACGTGCCGACCCGCTTGACCCATCCGGCTTTCACCAGTGGACGCAGCAAATCCATCGCGCCCTGCTTGGACACTTTCAGCGCCGCCCAAAGTTCGGACGGTGTCATGCCGCCGCATTTGCCGAGCAGCTTCAGCAACTGCTCCTGGCGCGGACGCAGAATCACCTTCTCCCGCGCAGCCGAAACCGAAAGTTGCCCCATCCGCTCCCACACCCGCTCCAGCGTTTGCCGCAGGCCCTCGGCGCAATACTCCAGCCACGAAGTCAGGTCATCGCCTTCCCGCCGCACCGCATCCAGTGCCGCGTAATAGCGCGGACGATCCTCCCAGTAGAACTCGTCCACCGCGAAAATGTGGTGGAAATCAAACCCACGCCGATAAAGCTCCCACAACGCCAGCGCGCGGCCAGCGCGCCCGTTGCCGTCGGCAAACGGATGAATCGTCTCGAAACGAAGATGCACGACGGCCGAACTCAGCACCGGCGAAAGTCCGGGCGCTTCCTTGTTCCACCACTCCAGCAGCTCAAACATCAGGCCCGACACGTCCTCCGGCGGCGGCGGCACGAACGGCCCCACCCGCACCCGCATCGTCCGGTAACGCCCCGGCTCGCCCTGATCCATGACCTCGCCAGCGATGATGGCGTGCAGGCGGAAAATGTCCTCGTGCGTCAACCGCTTCTTAGTCGCCTGCTTCTCGACATGCCTCAGGGCGGCAAAATAGTTCAGCACCTCGCGCCGCGCGCGCGCCGGTGCGGCCACGGTCGTTCCCTCTTCCAAGGCGCGAACTTCCTCCAGCGTCAGCGGATTGCCCTCGATGGCGGTCCACAGCCATCCCACAGAAATCGAGTGGAGAAAGGCTGAGTTGACGTTTTGCGGGCGGGCCACACAGCT
>JAHCBB010000067.1 GCA_019634635.1 Verrucomicrobiia bacterium | reverse complement strand
TGTCCTGTCCCCATTGCCCCTTCCAAGGTCGTCCCGTCCAGATTCACTGATAGTTGTCCTGTCCCCTTTGGTCCCCCCGCCCCTCAAGCTCCCCCATCGCAAATGGCGGGATCCCATCCGCCAAGGGTGGGGCTAGCGTCCGGGGGCTAGCGTCCTGTCCCTTGGAGCCCTGTCCGTCGCGAGACTGCTGCCGCGCGGTGTAAACCGGGGCAGACATCACACGTTGGTGATCCCTTTCTTGATGGCGTTGCGCATGAGTCTTTGAAATGAAGCCGCCGAACGATATCCCTTTGGGCAACAACCTCACATCGGAGGAACGGTTGTTTGCGGCCGCCCTGGAGCAGGCGGAGGCGGACCGCAAGGCGTTTTTGGTAGCGGCTTGCCTGGGGGACTTGGCATTGCAGGAGCGGGTGGAGGCCTTGCTGAGGGCGCACGATGCAACCGCCAATCCGCTGGCGACGGTACGACAGACCTCCCTGTCGTCGGCTCTGCCCGAGTTTCTGCTGCCGGTGGAGGAGGCGGCGGGCGAGACCCTCGGTCGATACAAGCTGCTGGAAAAACTGGGCGAAGGCGGCTGCGGCGTGGTGTATGTGGCCGAACAGACTGAGCCCGTTCGCCGTCGGGTGGCGCTCAAGATCATCAAGCGGGGCATGGAAACCAAGGCGGTGATCGCCCGCTTCGAGGCAGAGCGCCAGGCGTTGGCGCTGATGGATCATCCCAACATCGCCAAGGTGCTGGACGCCGGTGCGACCGGCTCCGGCCGACCGTACTTCGTGATGGAGTTGGTCCGCGGCATCCGGATCACGGACTACTGCGACCAGAACCACCTGAACACCCGGGCCCGGCTGGATCTCTTCATCAAGGTCTGCCAGGCGATTCAACACGCCCACCAGAAGGGCATCATCCACCGGGACATCAAACCGTCGAACATTCTGGTGACGCTGCATGACGGGGTTCCGGTGCCCAAGGTGATCGACTTTGGCATCGCAAAGGCGACGGAGGGAAGGCTGACCGACCATACCGTCTACACCCAGCTGCACCAGTTCATCGGCACGCCGGCCTACATGAGCCCGGAGCAGGCGGAGATGAGCGGACTCGACATCGATACCCGGAGCGACATCTACAGTCTGGGAGTGCTGTTGTACGAGGTCCTGACCGGGCGCCCGCCGTTTGATCCGAAGGAACTGATGTCCCAGGGGATTGACGGCATGCGCCGGACGATCCGGGAGGTGGAACCGGCGCGCCCGTCCACGCGCCTCGCCACTCTTTCCGGGCAGGAACTGACGACCACGGCCCAGCGAAGGGCTGTCGAGTCCGCCCAGCTCACCCATCTGGTCCGGGGCGACCTGGACTGGATCGTGATGAAGTGCCTGGAGAAGGATCGTTCGAGACGCTACGAGACGGCAAACGGGCTGGCGGCCGATCTCCGACGTCATCTGGATAATGAACCCGTCACCGCCCGTCCGCCGAGCACCGCCTACCGTCTTCAAAAGGCGTGGCGGAGGAACCGGCTTGCCTACAGCGCCGGAGCCGCCGTGGTGGTGGTGTTGGCGGTGGCCCTCGTCTTCACCCTCGTCTCGGGTCATCGCACCCGCGCGGCCCTCCGGCACGCCGAAGCCGCCCGGGCCGCGGAGGAGTCCCAGCGCCGGTTGGCGCAGGCGGAGCGGGTCCGGGCCGACCAGCAGCGGATTGCGGCCGAGGCGAATCAGTTGGATTCCCGCCGTCGGGCCTACGCGGCGGCCATTGTGCTGGCCCAACAGGCATTGGCGCAGGACGACCTCGGTCGAACGCGCAACCTGTTGATCGGCCAGCGCCCTCAGCCGGGCGAGCGGGATCTTCGCGGCTGGGAGTGGCGGTACCTGTGGGGACTGGCCCGGCCTGACGCGCATGAGATCCTTGTCCAGCAGCCCGACGCGCTGACTTCGGTGGCCATCTCGCCGGGAGGCGACCGGATCGCGTACACGGACCAGGAGGGTTCCGTGGAGCTGATGAACCTCGCCACGCGTGGGGTGGAGTTGCGCACGAAGGGGGCGGGCTACCGTGGCACCACCTTCCGCATCATGGCGTTCTCACCCACTGAGCCTCTCCTGGCCTTCCATGAACGCCTGGCCGAAAACCGGTGTGCCGTCACCGTGTGGGATTGGGAGCAGAGGACCAATCGATTTCAGCTTCCGGCGGGCGAGGGTGTCATGACGGTTGTCTTCAGCGGCGACGGTCAGCATCTCGGGGTACTCGATGGCCGGACCGGTTCAACGCTTTATGAATCGAAGAATGGCCGCCAGGTACGCTCGTGGATTCAGACCAACAGTTTGTCCTACGCATTGTCATTGTCCCGAGACGGCCAAACCCAGGCGATTGGCTTCAATGACGAGCAGTCGGAGTCGGACACCGGTTGGGGCAAGGCGATGACGGCGACGGAGGGTGTCGCAACCCGCCCGATAATCTCGGCCACGCCCGGAATGATCAGCACGATCACGCTCTCCCGGGATGGTCAGGTCTTGGCCACGGGAGCCTTCGGACTCGATACGGAGATCAAGCTCTGGGACGTCGGATCCGGCGCATTGATCCGTCGCCTCGAGGGGCATCGGGCCTACCTTCATCAGCTGGCCTTTTCGCCCGACAACCGCCTGCTGGCATCGGCCAGCGCCGATCAGACGGTTCGCCTTTGGGATTGGGCGAACGGCACCTGTGTCGGGGTCTTGCGGGGGCACCTTGGCGAGGTGTGGAGCCTGGCGTTCAGTGCGGATGGGAAACGGCTCATCAGCGCCAGCAAGGATGGCACGATCCGATCCTGGCCGGTGGGTCATACCAATCCCCGCCAAGCGTCGCGGACCGCATCGAGGGCTGGTGAACTGGCGGGGTTCCTGGAAAACAGCCGGACCCTTGTGACCGTAAGCGCCGACGGCTTTGTGCTCTTCTGGGACGGAACGAATCAAGCTCCCACCCGGCACATCCCACTGGGACTTACGAACGCGAGTTGTGCGCGACTCGCGGCGGACAAGCGGCAGATTCTGATCGGGTTCGACGACGGCCAGCTTCAGGAATGGGATCTTGTCGAACGGCGACGGCTTTCCGATGCTCATGCCGGCTCAACGCGTGTTCTTGATGTTCGGTATCGGTTTGGCGGCGCCGGCTGGCTGGTGCTGGTGGGAAATCAGGTCCTTGCCTGGGGAACGAATTCCGCCCAACCGCCCACCCTCCTTGCCACTGGCGCCGGATACCATATGGAACCGGTGCCCAATGCCGACGCGGTCCTGTTGGTTCGCAGCAACCGGTTTGAGGTCTGGGACATTGTCCGGCGAGAACTTGTCGCGGGTTTCGACACCAGCCGGAAGGTTGACCGGTTCTCCTTCAGTCCGGACGGACAATGGCTTGCTGCCAGCAGCTACGTTCCCATTGGGATGGCAACACTTTGGTCCTGGCCGGGTCGCGAGATCCGGGGCGAGTTTCGTCAGCATTTGCTGGGTGCCCATGGCCTCGCCTTTTCGCCGGACAGCCGCCGACTGGCCACCGGCAGCGTCGGGAGGGACGCCGTACGCGTTTGGGATGTGGTCACCCAAATGGAACTGCTGACCCTCGCCGGTGGGGATCTTGGGTTTGACCGGATGGAATTCTCCCCGGATGGCAACCGCCTGGCGGCGTTGGAGCAAGGCTTCGGCCTGTTTGTCTGGACCGCCCCCACCTGGGAGGAGATTGCTGCCGAGGAGGCACGGGAGGCTTCGAGCGCCAAGGCTCCGTGAACGGGTTGTAAACACGTCTCCCGCATGAACTCGTGATGCGATGGTGTCCGATCGCCGATCGGGCAGTCCTCCCGAGGTCGGCGACTTCAATCTGCGGAAGCCGAGCCTGGCAACGGCTGCCGTGTGGCGGGCGTCATGGGCCGGGCTGGCGAAGCTCGCTGAACAGCCAGGCCTTGGCGTAGGCCCACCACCGCTTCGCGGTCGGCTCCGAGATGTTGAGCACGTCCGCGGCCTGCTCAATGGTCAGCCCGACAAAGTAACGCAGCTTCACCAACTCGGCCTTGGGAGGGTGCGATCGGGCGAAACGTTCGAGGGCCTCGTTGAGTGCCAGCAGTTGGTCGTCCTCCGCCGGGCTGGCGAGCTGCAGCCCTTCGAGATCAACATGCTCCGCCCCCTGACCTCGCCGCTGCGCCTGCTTGCGCCGGGCGCGATCCACGAGGACTCGCCGCATGGCCTCGGCCGCCGCGGAAAAGAAGTGGGCGCGGCTCTGCCAGTGCGGCTGGATGTCGGCTCCGAGGCGCAACCACGCCTCGTGGACCAGTGCGGTGGGCTGGAGCGTGTGGCCGGCAGCTTCACGGGCCATCTTATGCGCCGCGACCTGACGCAGTTCGGCATAGATCCGGTCGAACAGCCGTTCCGCCGCCCCGTCGTCACCGGCGCGGACGGCGGCCAGGATCTCAGTGAGGTCGTTCATTAGGAGCCAATGGGGTCTGTAACATTGACAATGTGCGCACGGTTTCGAGGCTAGGAACTTCGCCACTGACTGGAGCCGACCCGCAGGACGTGAGCGCTGCCGCGTGCAGCAGGAGGAAAGCGGAGGAGGCAGAATGATCGTCGGCGCTCCGGATGGGCGCCGGGAGAGGGGTGACCCCGGTGTCCGCGAAAGGGGGGAACCACAAAAGAAACCTGAACTGCTGTCCTGTCCCTGCGGGTTTCTTGTGGCGGTTGCGGCTTCGCCCCCTCGACCAAGCGGTCCCCGGACTGGACGTCCAACGCCAGCTTGATTTGCCGGTAGGACCTCGCCGGCTTCGGGTCTGTCCAGGGGCTTGCGGATCGCTCCTCGAAGGCCGCTGTTGTCGAGGCTGTGTTTGCCGATCCGGTAGACGTGGATTTGGAACGTGTTTTCATGTGCACCCCAACCTTGAACCGAGTCCGCTCGGCTGACACCCCTCATGCGATCCATCAATAGTATCAGTAACGCGCTGGCGACCACCTCGCTGTCCACCGATCTCAACGCCGACTTCTACACCGGCCGTTTTGGCGGGTGGTCTCTGGTGCCGATCACGTCGACGTTCGCCACCAGCGCCAGCCTTGTATTGACGTCCATCTACGCGTACGGCAACGCCGATTTCACGCAGACGAGCGTCTATTCCTCGCCGCTCATCCCGAATACCGCCCAAAAGGTTAGCCAGAACGAGGGCGACTGGCTGCCCGGGGCCTACATGCAGGTGCGTGCGACCTACTGGGTCCGCGAGTGGATCGGCCTCTACGGCAGCGCGGAGTGGCCCCGGAACGGTGCACTGCGCATTCAGGGGCTGAACTACGAGGCCGAGTTCGACTTTGGCCTCACCTGCGTCGTCCGCGGCGGCATGCAGTTCACGTTCTGACCCTTCTCCCGGAGGGACGAGCTTTGCGAGTCCCTGACCTCCCCCGCAGCGCGTGCGGAGGGGCTGCGTGGAACGGTGGAAGCATTGCGCGTTGGGCTTTCCTCGTTCCCCGTCGTGGGTCCACGGGCGCGGGGGTTGATATGGGGGCTCGGACACTTCGTCCCTCCCGGACACCCAATGTGTGACTTTCTCCCGCGCCTTCCCAAGTAGGGGGTTGACCATGTACTCCCTGAAACATCGCCTTCTCTCCCTGGCCTCCCTGGCCACCGTCACCCTCCACGCCATCGGCGCCGGCTCCAGCGAATGGGCTCCGTGGGCGCCTCAACCCACAACGGCCCCTCCTGCGAGCCCGCACCGCATCGCCAGAGCCCGCGCTGCGGAGACATCGCCGGTGGAGGTGGATATTCTGGTGCTCTACACCACGGCCGCCCGGGATGGCGCCGGAGGTGTGGACGCGTTGAAGTCGGCGATCATGGACGGCTTCGATGTCGCCAATCAGATCCATGCCAACAGCCGCACCTTTATCCGGCTGAACCCCGTGTCCATCCTGCAGTCACCCTTGGTGGAAACGGGCTCCGCCTTCACGGACCTGCCGAACCTGGCCGGCAGCTCGGGTCCATCCCTCCGCAATGAGTACCGCGCGGACCTGGTTCTATTGGTGTTCGAATCCGACAAGTCGGAGATCTCCGCCGTGGCGGGTCCGGGGCGTCCCGGGACCACGGGAAACAGTGCCACCGCCTACTTCAGCCTGCAGCGGAACTAA
>JAHCBB010000066.1 GCA_019634635.1 Verrucomicrobiia bacterium | reverse complement strand
TCGTCTGAAACGCCGGCCGCCTTGCTGACGCTGGATCGTGTTGCTTCAGCAAGCACGGGTACCGCGAAAATTTCCAAAATCGGGACGCTGGGGCTTCGGGCCGGGGTGGCCGCGGTGGATTGAGGGGCCGTGGGTGGCGGGGACGGCTCAGCCGGTGTCGGGGCCGGTTGGGGACTGGGGATAGTTCCAGGGGAACCAGCCGGCAGGATTGGCCTGGACGGCGGGGGCGTTGCGGACCAGGGCGGTGAGGTAGGCGAAGGGATTGATCCGGTTGAGGCGGCAGGTGTGGATCAGGCTCATGAAGAGGTCCCCCACCTCGGCCCCGCGCCGGGTCTTGTAGCCCATGGAGTTCTTGCGGTGGAGGACCACCTGCTTGAGGGCCCGCTCGCAAATGTTGTTATCGACGGGCGCCCCGGGCTCCCGCAGGAACAGGGTGAGCTTTTCCCAATGGTTTTGCAGGTAGGTGATGGCCCGGCCCATGGCCGAGTTGGGTTCGATGCGCTTCTGGTCGAGGGTCTCCGCCATCCAGCGGTGCAGGGCCTCGAAGACCGGGGCGGTGTGTTGGCGGTGGAGTTCCAGACGTTCCTGGGGCCCCAGCCGGAGTTCGCGGGCCTGGGCGTCGATGCGGTAGGCGACCTGGAGTTGCAGGAGGATGTGGCGGCCTTCCTCGGGAAAGTGCGGCAGGGCGTCCACGACTTCGCGCCGTCCGTGGGCCAGACAGTTGGCCTGGCGGGTCGGGCGGGTTTTGGGCGGATTGCGCGAGAGCGCATCGCTCATCTGCAGCGGCAGCGGCAGATCCTCGGGTCGAAGATCCAGGATCCGGTCGAGGTTTTCACCGGCATGACGGTTGGCGGTGAAGAACAGTGCCAGGGCGGGCTGCTGCTCGCTGGGGGAGAGGGCCATCACGCAGGTGGTGAAGATGCCGGTGCGGGTGGCCTGGGGATCGGCCCGGATCGCCCGGCGGATTTCCTGCACCCGCATGGTCGTGTCGTCATTGTGAAAGAGTTCCCGTCCGGCGGCCTCCACGATCAGGGCCTCCAGCACGGGCCGGGCGGGTTCCGCGGCCTGGGCCATCAGTTCCCACTGGGTGGACGCGGGCAACGGAACCCCCAGGGCGTCCTGGAGCCGCTCCATCCGGTAGTTGGGCATCCCGGCCCCGTACCGCATCAGGGCCAGCATGGGGCCGACCTCCGGGGCGTACTTCTGCGTGCCGGCCTGCGGCGGGGGCGGTGCGCTGTGGGTGGCGCCGCAGCGGGCGCAGCGCAGGCGGTCCAGATGGAAGCAGCTCGACGTGATCGGAGGTTGGGCCTGGAAGCGCAGGATCACTTTGGGAACCAACGCATACAGCCGGCCCAGGCCGCAGTCCGGACACAGGCCGCCTGGCTGAAGACTGGGATGCGGGACGCGGATGGGCGGGGCCGCCGTGTGCGCCGCGGCCGAGCGGCGGCCGTGACCCTTGCGGGAAGCCTTGGCCGTCGGCGGCGCCTTCGGAGCCGGAGCCCCCCCGCCGGAAAGCACGGTGCGGGTCTTCTCGGTGCGGGCGCCAAAGAGCATGCGGCGCAGCCGCCCCAGGGTCGTGTCCTTCTGGCTCAACATCTGGCAGACCCGAAGCACCGCCCCACACACGGCCTTCAAAATCCGGAAGTCCTCCGGAGCGATCAACACGCGCACCCGCTCCAGCAAGGCATGCAGCCCGGCGGCATCCAGCGTCACCCCCTCGACCATGTCCTCAGCATTCATCGGGCTGGAGCAGATGGCGGCGGAAGTCCCGCGACACCGGATACACCCAGTACTCCTTGAGCGCGCAGCGCACCTCACGGGTGGGGGCCTTGGTGCCGCGCCCCTGCGAGCGCCCGACGCAGATCCAGTTGGCGGCCCGGTAGCAGCTGCCCCGGTAACGGCTGGTGTCCACGAAACTCTCCAGCAGGTGGACCGGGTGCCCATAGGCCTGCTGCCAGTCCGGGGAGATCCGCCGGGCGATCCGGCTGAGCAGATGACTGGCCAACGAAGGCACCCGCACCCAGGGCAGGATCAAAAATCGGGTGTTGTAGGCGATCAACGGCAACTGACGCAGGGGACCGCCCAGGAAGTGATCCCGCAGGCCCAGCCGCCGGGGCGCCGATCCCCAGCCCAGGCAGGCCACGGGGCGTCCGCCGGCCCGCACCAGATACTTCAAGTGCTCACCCACCGGACGGCTGTACCCCAGATAATGATGGGCGCTGAGCAGGTGGGCGAAGAGCGGTTCGTCGGGGCCGCGGCGGACCAGGCTGATCTCCAGGGAGCCCAGGGAACTCAGCGGACCCTCCAGCGGCGTCTCATCCACCGCCCCCACCGCGGCGACCCGCCGGTGGCCAAGGACGTTGTTGGGGGGGCGCTGACGCGGGGCCGGCAGCGCGATCAGGCCCCGGCGGTGCAGGAGCAGCATCAGGCTCCGGCACACCATGTCCTTGGGCGCCCCATTGGGCTGAACCCAGTGCCACAGCGCGCACAGCCGCCCGGAAAGCTGACGACGGCTCAGCCCCGGATGCGCCGCCAGCAACTGGCGGATCTGCTCCAGATCTTCGGCCCGGATCTCCCGTCCGCGATAGCTCAACAGCACTTCCGACACGCGGGCCGGTGTAGCCGTTGACGATTTGGAACGCTAGAAAAATCGCGCCTCGAGCCCCACTTTTTTGCTCACCCCGGCAACGCCCGCCACATCGGCGCGGCGCGGGCCCCGGACGGATCCCCATTCCACAGGAGCATCTGCAACTGATGCACCTCCAGCCGGGCGGCCGGCCCGGTGGCCTCAGGCCACCAGGCGAACGCGCCCGCAGAGAGCCGTTTCTGGAACAGCCAAAAGCCCTGACCGTCATACACCAGCAGCTTGAGCGCGCGCCGGTTCCGGCTGCGGAAGATGAACAGCGCACCGCTCAGGGGATCGCTGCCCAGCGCCGAACGACACAGCGCGGCCAGTCCATCAATCCCCTTGCGGAAGTCCACCGGCTCCACCGCCACCAACAGGCGCATCTGCGGGGTGATCTGGATCATGCAACGCCCCTCCAACACGGCGCCACCAGCCGCTCGAGCGCTTCCCGGTCCCCGCCCAACTCCACACGCAGGCTGCGGCCACCCCCGTCCTCCAGCACGATCCGGTATCCGTCCGCCGCCGCCACCGTTGTCGGTGGCCGCGTCAGCTCCACAAACTGAACCTTCGGCGTTCCGCCAGGCCCCACCCCGCTCTGCGCCTCGGTGATCCGCCGCAGCCGGTGATCGCCCAGACCCAGCTGCCGGGACACCCGGCTGACCCCCTTCCCGCCGCGCCAGCGCCCCCGCCGCATCCCAAAGCGCCTCAGGCAGCCGCCATCGCCCACCGCGCTGTTGCCGCCACCCCTTCAGTTGCGTGCTCAGGGTCTCCAAATCCGTTCCGCAGAATCGTTCTCGTTTCATAGGCTGCCCAGCAGCCTACCCCCGCACCCCACGGCGCTCACCCTCGCTTGCCGAAGCAACACACAGCTTCCGCGCGCCGTGGGCATGGTCGTGAAGACGCCGAACTTCCGCGCTTCATAGGAGGCCGACGCAATGATCCCCCGCTTCTCGCCGCCCACCGCGATGGGACGCCCGCGCAGCCTGGGATCGGAGGCCTGCTCCACCGCGGCGAAGAAGCAGTCGGCATCCAGGTGGACAATGGTTCGTGGCGGAGACGCCATGCGCGGGTGAAGGGTGGCGGCGGGCGGCGGGCAACGGCTGTCCGACGGGCCCTCACTCCGCGACACGTCGGATCAGCGCCCGGAACACCCCTTGGATCATGAGTTCCTCCGAGGGGATCAGGTCGGGGTACTTGGGGTTCTCGGCTTTCAGGAAGGGCCTGCCCTTCCGCACGACGAAGGTCTTGAGGGTGTTCTTCCGGTCAATGAGTGCGGCGACAATCTGCCCGGGACGCGGCTCGGGACCGTGCTCGAACACGGCGATGTCGCCGTCGCAGATGTGCCGCCCGATCATGGAATCTCCGCTGACCCGGAGCGCAAAGGTGTTGCGGGTCGGCTTGAATCCCAGGGTGTCCACGGCCACCGGGACACATTCCCCGCCGTCCTCCGCCTCCCGCTCGGCTCCGAATCCGGCTGGGATGGACCCCAGCAGGGGGATCGCGGCGGTCGCTGGAGATCCCCGCCGGCCCGGCCCCGCGAGCCGCAGCGAACGCGCTTTGCCGGGATCCGACGTGAGCCAGCCCTTGGCGACGATCGCTTGCAGGTGGCAGGCCGCCGCCCGTTTGCTCTTCCAGCCGAAAGTGGCGGCAATCTCCCGGAGGGTCGGAGCCGGCTCGCCGCTGGCGACCTTGGAGCGCACCAGCTCGAAGACGCGGCGCTGTGCGTCAGTCAATGGCGACATTACTACCCGTGTGGGTAGTCCCTGCTTTCCAGGAAGTCAACGGGACGCTATCCACAACCCCCACGATGCCGCAGATGCAGCCGCGATTCTGGCCGGACCCGCAACCGTTGACGGATCGGTTTGGCCGGGAGTTCTTTCGTCAGGTGCCCACCACCCCTGGCGTGTACCTCATGCATGACGCGGAGGACCGGGTGCTTTACGTCGGCAAAGCCAGGAATTTGCAGCGTCGGCTCGGCAGCTACCGGATCGCAAACCCGGACCGATTGCCGCGGAGAATCGTTCGCATGCTCCACCTGGTCCGCCGGATTGCGTGGGAGGAGGTCCGCAGCGAAACGGACGCCCTCGCGCGCGAGTCCGAGCTGCTCTTGAGCTTGCGGCCCCGATTCAACCGTGCCGGAGTCTGGAAGGGCCCGACCCGGTTCCTGGGATGGCGACAAACTGACGAAGGCATGGCTCTGGCAGTCCTCGACGAGGCGAAGGCGCCATGGCAATGCGCCGGGCCCTTCGGAGCCGAAGCGCGATACGTCCACGCGGCGATGGTCCGGCTGCTCTGGTGCCAATTCCACCCGGAAGCCGGTCTGTGCGGAATGCCCGCAGGGTGGTTCGAAGGCGCGTTTGGCCCGGAAGTGTGCATCCCGCAGTGCAACCCCTCCGCGGTGGCGGAGGCGGGGGAACGATTGTGCGACCTCGCCAGCACGCGCCATGACTCCTTCCAAGACTGGCTGTCGCCTCCAGCCCATCCCTTTGAAGCCCCCTGCCGGGAGGCGGATCTGGAGCTTGTGATCGAGAGATTGGTGACGCGCCTGGTGCCTCGGGCGGTTGCCTGAAGTTGCTGAGCCAACGGCTCGGCCGCGTACGGCATCGCGCGTCACAAGTTGACCGAGCTCCGCACGACAACACCCAATCCAATGGAACGGAAATGGGTCAGCCAAAGCGGAGTTTGCAATCGGGTAGCGTCTGGGCGTTGGAAAAATCCAGTCCAGCGTGCGGAAATCGAGCCTCCTCGATCGTACGGGCCGCAGTTGTTTCCGTGAACATGCACGATCACAAAGTGCCGAAGCCGCAGCCGAGGAGCGCACGAGCGAGTCCTTGGCCTTCTTTTCGACGCGACCGCCGGCTGTTGGCTCCTTTCTACTCATGGCTCCGTCCGGTTTGCTGATTTCAATTCCGAGCGCCCCAGCCAATAGCACGCGAGTGGCGCGGGGATTTTCAGCACCTCCGTGTCCACGCCGTCCTCGTTCAGCCGCAGCACGCCGAAATCCGAAGACTGCCGCGTCACCACATACCCGCGCTTCACGCCCTTTCTCGCGCAAAATTCCCGCATCCCCTTCAGCTCACCCGCCCCCGTGTTATGCCCGCGATACTTCACCTCAAACGGCACCAGCCGCCCCTGCACCTCGGCCACGATATCCACCTCGGCATCCTTCTTTCCGCGCCAGTAGGCGAAGTTCACGTTTACATCGTAGAAGCGCGTGAAGAGGTGCTTGAAAAACGCCGTCTCCACCGCGCGCCCCAGCAGCGCCGCATCCTCCAGCAGCGCGCGCCCTTTCGAAAGCACGCTCGGGCTGATCGCCGCGTCCGCCAGATACACCTTGTGCCGCCCGCGCAGGACCTCCTTGCCGTAGCCCAGCGGCGGCAGCTTGTGGATGAGATGCACCGCCGCAAGCAGCTCGATGAAATTCGTCGCCGTCGGCTTTTTCACCGCCAGATTTTTGCACAGTGCCTGCATGTCCAGCATCCCGCCATCGTGCAGGCAGAGGTAAAGAAAGGTGTGCTCCAACTCCACCACCCGCCTCACACCGAAGAGCGCGGTCATGTCGCGCTTCAGCACCTTGTCCACGATGTCCTCCCGCAGGAGCTTCTGCGCCCACGTCACACTCGGCGCCAGCGCGCACTGCGGGAAGCCGCCCCGCTGGAGATACTCGTGGAAATGCACCGCCAGCGGATCCCCCGCCTCGCCCACTCGCGCGAAATCCCCCTCGCTCCACTCAAAAAGCCGCCCCAGCGACGGCACCTCCGGCAGCTCCGGCTCCGGTCGCTTTTGAATCCGCAAAAACTCATAGAACGACAGCGTCGCCAGCCGGATCGTGTGCCACCGGCCCACGCCGCTCTCCTGCTCTTCCATCACCAGCGGCGTCGCCGAACCCGTCAGCGCGATGCGCCGCTCCTTCTGGAAATCCACCTGATGCTTCACCCACGTCTGCCAGTGCGGCAGGAACTGGATTTCATCCACGAACACATACTCCAGCCCCGCCGCCCGCGCCTCCGTCGCCCGCCACAGGCGCAGCACCGCCTCCAGCCCCGCCAGCTTCAGCAGCGGATGGTCAAAGGTCACGTAGAGCACATTGCGCGCGTGAACTCCGCTCGCGATCAGCGCCTCGATGCCCTGCAGGAAAAGCGTCGTCTTCCCGATCTGCCGCGCCCCGCTCAGCAGCACCGCGCGCGGAGCCGGCGGCTCCCGCAGCCACATTTCCAACTCCGCAAACGCCGCCCGCCGCCACGCCGGCAAGTCCGCCACACGCTCGCCCCGCCACCACGGGTTCATCTCGCGGAGGATGGCGATCAGCTCGGAATCAGACACAATCAAGGATCCAGTGTCCTAAAACTACAAAATAAGTCAAGTGTGGTTTCCTTGTTTTTGAATTTTAGGGAAAATAGGCTCATTTTCGGTCTACTTCCGCCACGCCTGCCTACGCCGCGATGATCGCGGCAGGCAGCCTCAACTCCGGCAATCCCCGGACGCACGCGCGTCTGCACGCATCTGTGCTTCGGCAACTACAAGGCCCGCGCCGTGGGACCGCGGCAGCTGGCGCCCCTGTTTCCGA
>JAHCBB010000065.1 GCA_019634635.1 Verrucomicrobiia bacterium | reverse complement strand
CCAAGGATTCGGCAACTGCGCCTTCTCAAGCCGGAAATCGTTTCTCCGTAGAACTCTGACCGTCTGCATGGCCAAACAAATCTTCCGCATTCTTCGAACCACGGCCCCTCCCCAGCGTTTCTCCTGCCGTGAGCGACAGCGGTCTGCCGTGCCCCGCCTACCCCAAAGCCCCGAACCATGGACAGACCGTGCCCTCGATCAATCCCGCGTCATCCGGAACCCCGCGGAGTCACGCTGGCTGGATTTCGGCGATCCGACATCGCCCGCCCTCCAGGTATGCGCGTCGAAGGCGGGCCTTCCCGTGTTTCAGAATGCAGGCTCAGCCGCAATCCCGTCCTGCGATTCAACCCCGTTCAACAGTTGCTGGGCACCACAAACGCCATCCCCGCTCTGGCGCAGATGCTTTCCGGCGAGGAACCCGAGGCCAACCGCGTCGAACTGGCGTGGAGCCAGCCGTGGCGGGAAGACCGTGAGCAATCCGGGTTGTTTCAGTCCACATTGAAAGCCCTCAATCGCGACCCTCACCATGGAAATCTGGATCCTCATTGCCTTCGGACTCATCACGGCGCTGCTGGCGGGCCGCAAAGGCTACAACCCGGCCCTCTGGTTTTGCGCCGCCGGCATCATCGGGTTGATCGTCCTTGCCTTTCTTCCCTTTGTGAACAAGAAGAGCCCGCTTCCCGGTCCAGAACGCGCCCAACGCAAGAAATTCGGCAACCTGATCGGGGGCGTCCTCTCTGCCGTGGCCATCGTGCTGCTCCTGATCAACTTTGGTAATCCGTAAGCCCCTTGGTGAAGTAGAGGCAGCGGTTTGGAAACGGACAACTCTGCGACGGAATCGTGGCCCTGTTCCATGGTTCGCGAAATGGCCTGGCCGCCGAGCCGGTGTGAACTCTGGAACGGCAGGAGACGCGTTGCCGCCTCGGCACCGGTTGCGGCGGATCACCGAGGCGCAGTCCACGGGGGACCTGGCGGAAACGTTGGTCGTGTGGGTGGGGCGCTCGCAGCGTGGGTAAACGGCTACTGCAAGAGGCCGAGTATGGCATAAGAAAAGCCGGGGTGGACTCCGTTTCCTCTGGGGTTCCTGAGAATCGTCTGCCGATCATGGAAATTCGGTTGGGATTCAATGGCACGGCGCCAGGCGTCCGTGGCGGCCTCCTCCTCGGGTGACGGGGCGCGGTTGCCCGGACCGCGAATCTGGAGGAGGCGGAAAGTGTGGGGACAGATCTGCAGGGTGACCCGGGCCTCGCGACTGTTGCTGACGGAGAACAGGACGGATTCGCCGGTCGCGCAAATCTGGAGGCATTGGATCGCACAATGGTTCATCTCGTGCCCTTCTCGCGCCAGGTCGCCGACAGTGCAGAGCTCCCGGATGGTCCACTCGACATCGGCGATCCTCAGCGTGCGGTCCCATCCCTGGGAAGGCCATGTGTGGTGAACCAATTGACGGCACAAGGGATTCCGGAGATCCGTCAGGCTCCCGAGGATTTCGGCAATCACGGAGCGCAACGAGCGTCGCTTGATGGTGAACGGACGGGTCCTGTTCTGAGGAGGGACACCGTCGTGGGCGTCAACTTGGCGGCGTTGGAAGTCACGGTATGCGGCGTGGGCCCAATGGATCATCAGGACCCCCATCCCGGGGACAATCCCGTCGCGATTTCGGGCGAGCCAGGGTGCGAGCGCGCGCACCACCGGGGCCGCAAACATGAGTGCCGGGATGTCGCCGAAGGCCCGGAAATCCTGGGTGGCCGGGAGGTCGCCCCCCGAGTCCAGGATGAGGGCGTGACGTACGGCGTCCCAAAACGGAAGATGCCGAGGCGCTTCCGTGAACTGCCGAACGCCCAGCCGGGTGAGCAGCGGTTTGCCCACCGGATCCATGCACAGGTAGGCAAGCCCCTCATGGAGGCTTCCGCCACGGCCGGTGAAGATGGCCAAGGTGAGCCAATTGGGATCGTCCCATTCCCTGTCCTCAGGCCCTCCCTGGGGATCCAGCCATTGGGGCACGTCGTACAAGAAGAAGAGGTGCGCGAAGAGATCGCTGAGGCACGTGAATGCATCCCCATTCGGCGGAACCCATTTCGTCACCGGGCGCTGCCAGAGAAGGTGGTACTCCACGATGATCTTCAGGAACCGATGGGAGGGCGTGTCGAACCCAATGCCAGCGCCGGCTTGGAAGTAGGGGTGGCGCTCCAACGTGGCGATGGCGCGATCCTCTCCGTGGTCCAATTCTTCCTGGGTGAGATTGCACCAGCCGTGACGCAGGACCATGTAGAGGTCCTTGACGCCGAGGCGGTTGACGTCTCCCGCCGGGAGCGGGGACCGGGGTTGCGGATCGTCGCCGGCCGCGTCCAATCGTGGCCGGATTCCTCCAAAGAGCTGGCGTCCTGCCCCTGCTGCGATCAGCAGACGCCACGCGAGATCCGGGAATCCGTCGAAGGTTCCGGGTGCGTCCAGACCCAGATACCGCGCGCTTCCGGTCGAGCCGCGCGAGTGTCTGGCGGAGCGAGTCGGGACGGGATGGGCCGCTCCTCGGTGTCGGCACTGAAACGTCTGGAATACTGCTGTTGGGAGCAGCGAAGCCCGATGCAGCGAGCGATGGCCAGCAGGCAGAGAGCGGGTTCCATGGGCCGGGAATGGCCGCCCGCGGCCGGGACTTGAATCGGGGCTCCCCTTTTGGTCCGCCTGGATCATGATCCGCCGCGTGTCGTCACTCCCCATGATGCGAGCCCTCCTCGGATTCGCGTTCTTGTGTCACTGCCTGGCTGCGCCGGACGTTCGGGCCGGGTTCGTTTACACGGTTGATTTCAACGGGACCAACCTGGATTCACGCCTGTATGTCGAAAACGCTCCGCAATACGGAGCGCGGTTGACCGGGACCCGGAGTGGTGCTGCGCATCCGCCGGGAGGGATCCGTGGTGACCTCCGAGTTCGATGCCGGGGAAGGGTTCACGACGCTGATGGAGACCGAGTTGGAGGGCTTCGAACTGCCGATGCGCTTGAAGCTGTTCCTGCTGCAGGCGGATCCCGGCGCCTATCCGCCCCCGTACACCGATGCGGCATCGGCGCTTTTCGACGAGCTGCGATTCGAATCGGAGGGCGTGCAGGGCTTTGTTCCCGGAGCCTTCACGACTCCCGCGACGATCTCCTCCGAACGGCGGGTGTGCTGGCCCACCGAAACGGGAACGTGGTACCAGCTCCAGTGGGCTCCACAAATCACCGCCGGGAACTGGCTCAACATGGGCGCTCCGGTGACGGGGGATGGGACCGAGGGTTGCTTCACGGACCTGGAGGCCGCTGACGAGGCACGGTACTACCGGGTCGAAACGGTGCCGCGGTAAGCCAGCACCGTAACCGGGACCGCGCGCGGGCGTTTTCGGCAAGGTCCGCTTGGGAGATCCTCCCCCGCCCCCGCCCCGCCTCGCGCGAAAGCCACTCCCTCAGAATAGGCACTGCTGGAGGTCGAGGCTCCGGCTGGCCATCCGACGCGCCACCTGTCACGCTGCAATCCATGCCGGTCCGACGTTTATTGATCGTCCTGCTTGCCTGCGCCGGTCTGGTCTGGGCCGGGCCGGACGACGACTTCGTGGAGATATACCAGCTGGTGCAGGTGTCGGACGCTCATCGTGCCGCAGGCCGCAATGAGGAAGCGCGGGCCGGATACGAGCAGGCCCGGGTCCAGCTGTTGCAGTTGAAGAAGGATCACCCCACCTGGAACGAGCGGGTGATCGCCTACCGCATCCGGTACGTGGACGAAAAGCTGTCGTTGTTGCCGGACCCCGCGCCGGCCGTCGCCGCGCCGGTGGTGCGCCCGCCGGCCCTTCCTGTCGGGCAGCCGGCCGCCCCCGAACCCGCTCCCGAAGGCGAGGTGTTGACGCAGTTGCGGGGCCTTCATCAGGAGATCGGCCAGTTGCGGTCCGAGAAGGAACGCCTGGAGGCCCGCCTCCGCGAAGCCCTCACGGCGCAGCCCGCGCCCGTGGATCCCCGGGAACTCCAGGCGGCGGCCGAGCGGATCACCCGCCTCCAGGCGACCAACCAGTTCCTTGCCGAGCGCCTCGAGGTCCAACAGGCGGAGCGTCAAAACCTCGTGGACCGGGTCCTCGTCGAGGAGGCGGAGCGCGCCCTGGCGGCGGCCAACGCCCAACTGGCGGCCCAGGCGGAAAAGACGACCGATCTCGAACGGCTGCGCCACAGCGCCGAGGCGGAGCTTCAGCGGCTGCGGTCCGGCGAGATCCGGACCCTCGAGTCGGAAAACTCCACGCTGAAATCCCAGGTGAAGGAGCTCAGCGCCGCCACCCCGCGGGGAGACCAGATTGCCAACCTCGCGGAACGCGTCAGCCGCCTCCAGGACGGCCTCGCCGCGGTGCGCCGGGAGAATGAGACCCTCCTCGCCGACCGCGTGCGGCTCGAAGCCGATTTGGAGGCGCTGCGCCAGCGACAGACCGAGGAGGGACTCGTCCGCGTCCGGCAACTGGAAACCGATCTCGCATTCGCCCGGGCCGAGGGGGAGCGGCAGGGGGTGCGGGCCCTGCAGCTGGAGCAGCGCCTGCTTCGGGAGCAACAGGCCCGGGGCCTCGTGGAGACCGACAACCGGTTCCTCTCCAATCGGGTCGCTGAATTGACCGTCCGGGTGGAGGACCTCCAGTCGGTCCGGATCCAGCTCGCGGCCGAGCGCGAGGAACGCGAGGAGATCGAGGCCCAGTTGAAGGCCGCCGAGGCGCGGCTTGGCGCGCTGCGTCCGGTGATCCCCGGCGGGGTCCAGGGGGACACCGAGGCCGCGTTTCTCGAGATCCTCGCCGCCGAGCCCGCCTTTGCCGCCCATGTGATGACGATTGAGACCGAATCCGCCCGGCTGCGGGATGCGCTCCGAGAGAGTCGGGCGCGGCAGAACGAGCTGCTGATGGTCCTGGCTGAAGCCGAAAAGGCGCGATCCCGCTGGGAACGCGAGCGCCTGGAACTGATGGCCACCATCGCCTCCCTCCAGACCGCGCCGACCGCGAAGCAGGCGGCGGCCACCCGGCGGGCCATCGAATCCCTGGAGGAACGCCTGCGCCGGGTTGAGCGGGAACGGGACGCCCTCGCCCGCCGCCTCGAGAACGCCACCCAGACCTCCCGGCGCGAACTGCAGGCAACGAACCGAACACGAGTCGGATCGCCCCGCGATGAGGCATCGCGCTCCCGCCTGCAACGGCGCTGAGGCCGGCGGAACGTTGGGCATTCCTCGCGCGCCCGGTTCAGCGCGCGAGCACCCGGCGGGCGTCCGCCTCGTCGTCCGTCAGCTCGCGACGGAACAAGCGATAGGTGTTGGTCGCGGCCACCGAATCCCCGACGGCCAGCCACCGCTGGGGTCCCAGGGTCTCCAGTTCGACATACGGGACCGGATCCGGGTTGGTGTACACCTCCACCGAACAGCCGTCGTCTGCGTACGTCCCGCCGGCGATGCGCGGAATGTCCACCCGCAGCAATTCGTGCGCACCCACCCACACCATGGAGACCCCTTCGTTGCCCACCTTGTGGGATGCCCGGGTGTCCCGGGTGAGTCGCAGCAGGTTTCCGCGTCGGGACAGTGTGGCGGGCACCGGACCCCACATCGCGCTGGTGCCCGACTCAAACCGCGTATCCGGAGGCACCGGCAGATACACCGCCACCGGGTCGGCGACCTGCGTGATCACCCACACGCCCAGGCTCACCGGTTCGCCCGCCACCTTGTGGTAGGTGGTCTCGATGCGCAGGACCGGTTGATCCGGCTCCAGGAGGACCCGGCGCTCCGTGCGGACGCCGAAGCGCGGGCTCACCGGGGAGGTCAATCGCAGGGCGCCGGGCTCGGCGCGCGCCTCCACAGCGGAGGTGTCGAACACGTCGGGCGGTGGCCAGTTCCAGAGGCTCTGCGGCGCCGGCCAGGACTTGTCGCCACCGAAGCTGCCATGCGCGGCGGTCCAGGGCTGATCAGGCATCGGCTTTCCGGCCAGCGCCGGGTTCTCCCAGAACGGTCCGTTGGTCGCGCCGGCGAACCGGAATTGCATCACCCGGCCCACCTCCGGCACCACGATCGTCTCGACGATTCCGTTCGAAACCTTCCAGGCACTGGACCACCCCTGGTGGTTGGTTCTTGCGACGGTGACCGGTGCCGCCCCATTGACATTGCCGGCTGCTGCGAGTGCCGCCACCAGTGCACCGAGCCCCGCCACCCAGGATTTCATGGACACATCGTTCCGCCGCCGGATCCCGCTCACAAGCCCGGAACGGATGGCGGACGCCCGGGGGTCGTTTCCTGGGTTTCGCCGGGAAGCGCCCTCCCGAAGGCCCTCCGTGGAATCCGGGCTCCCGGATCAGGCCGTCCGGGCCTTTGCCGGAGCCGGGGTTGCGGTTGCGGTTGCCACAGCCGCAGGAGCGGTGGCGGCAGTCGGCGCTTCAATCACCGGGGCTTTTCGCACGAGAATCGCCTCGCGGATTTTCTGCGCGAGCTCGGGCTTTTCCATGAGCGCCTTGCGGGCGGCGTCCCGGCCCTGCCCGATCAACTCCCCCTCAAACTGCACCCAGGCCCCCTTCTTTTCGACCGCGCCGCAATCAATGCCCACGTCCAGGAGGCAGCCCTCCTTGTCAATGCCGTGATTGAACAGGATGTCGAATTCGGCCTCGGCGAAGGGCGGGGCCACCTTGTTCTTCACGACCTTCACCTTGACGTGATTGCCCATGACATTGCCCGCGGCGTCCTTCAGCGCATCCTTGCGCCGGATGTCCATGCGGACGCTGGCATAGAACTTCAGCGCCTTGCCTCCGGGCGTGGTCTCGGGATTGCCGAACATCACCCCCACCTTCTCACGGAGCTGGTTGGTGAACAGACAGGTGGTCCGCGCCTTGCTCAGGATGGCCGTGAGTTTGCGCAAGGCCTGGGACATCAGGCGGGCCTGCATGCCCATGGTCGCCATGCCCATCTCGCCCTCCAGCTCGGCCTTCGGCACCAGCGCCGCCACGGAATCCACGACGATGATGTCCAGCGCCCCCGACCGCGCGAGGGTTTCGCAGATCGTCAGGGCCTCCTCGCCCGAATCCGGCTGCGACACCAGCAGGTTCTCCAGATCCACCCCGAGTTTCTTCGCGTAGCCCGGGTCAAGCGCATGTTCGGCGTCAATGAAGGCCGCCACGCCGCCGGCCTTCTGCGCGTTGGCAATCAGGTGGAGCATCAGTGTGGTCTTGCCGGAGCTTTCGGGTCCGTAGATCTCGATGATCCGCCCGCGCGGCACGCCGCCCACGCCAAGGGCCAGATCAATGGCGAGGGCGCCGGTCGGGATGACTTCGACCTGGCGTTGGGCACCGGCCGCTCCCAGCCGCATGATGGCGCCGTCGCCGAAGGACTTGGTGATGCTGGAAATCGCCGCCTCGAGATCGCGGGATTTGGCGGCCGCCTGGCGGGAGGCATCGGCTTCCTTGGGATCGGCGGGTTTGGGATCGGACTTGGCAGGTGCGGGCATGGGATGAATTCGAAGGATGTTGAAACCGGTCGCGAGGCTAGCCCGACTTTCGCAACTGGAGAAGAAAAAGGGAGAGAATGGG
>JAHCBB010000064.1 GCA_019634635.1 Verrucomicrobiia bacterium | reverse complement strand
ATGTCCGTGCTGAAGTCCGACTCTGAAGTTCGCATCCGTCCGCCGTTCAGCCCGTAGCTCATCAGGGCCGCGGCTTGATTGCTGCTCATGACGTAGAGCGCATCGAGCCTCCACGCCGTCTCCTGGTCGGCAGTGGGGTAGATGCCGCGGAAATCGTCGGCGTACATCGTGAACGACAGGGCCTGCCCCTTGAGGTTGGAGAGGCAGGCGATGCGTTTGGATCGTTCCCTGGCCCGGGCGAGTCCGGGCAGGAGCATTCCGGCAAGGATGGCGATGATGGCGACCACCACCAGCAGTTCAATCAGCGTGAAGGCGCCGCACCGGGATGGGGCGGCGTGGACACCGTGGGGGCCAAACCGTTTCTCCGGAGTCACGATGCGGGTGTACGCCCCGCAATGGCGTTCAGCAAGCCGCTTGATGCCTTGTTTTGTCGCAGTTCGTGGACATTCTTTTGAGGGCCTGTTCGTCCTGATGTGTTCACCCGTCCCACCGGGGGGTCGCGGGATCCGTGAGGCCGAAGTCCGATGGATTCCTGCCATTGCCACCTGACATGACACGATCTCCTGGTTGGTTTCCCCCGCGGCAGCGCGCCTGGGTTGCGGTGTGCGTGCTCGCTGGTTTCCTCGGCACCCTCTGGCACGCGTCGCAGCTCGGGCCGGATGCCGGCGGGCTGCCGGGCGCGATGCCGCCTGCCGCGAACAAGGCGGTGCTCGCCTCGCCGGCGCCGTTGATCCACGCGACGCCGTTGAGTGGTGCCAACGGCCCGGCGGCATGGACCACACCCGATCCCGATGCCGTGGTCCTCGCCCGGCGAATCCGGACGGCAATGGCGGGTCTGGGGCAGGGGGGCACCGGTCCGGCCCCGTCCCTGCCACCCGTACCGACGAACGGACATCCAAGGCCCGCACTGGTGCCGCCACCGGCGCGGTTCAGCGATGCGCAGCTGGCCGTGTTGTCGGATCTGCGCTGGCGCAGCGGGAAGCACCTGGAGGTGCGGGGCAATCCGGACAACAACACCGTCCGCTACCTGGAGGGACTTTCGCTGGAGCGGCCGGCGGAGGTTGCCGAGCCCGACCGGACCCTCGAGGAGACCACGGCGTTGAGATTTCTCCGTCGGAACCGGGAGCTGCTGCTCCTCCAGAATCCCGAGGAGGAGCTGCGCAAGACCCGCGAGACGCGGGATGAACTCGGCCACACGCAGGTGCGCTACGAGCAACGCTACGAGGGGCTGCCGGTGTGGCCGGCGGGGCTGACGGTGCACATGGATCGCGCGGGACATACGCACCTGGTGACCGGGGCGTACGTGCCCACGCCGGCTGGATTGGAAGTGGTCCCACGGCTGGCGTCCGCGGAAGCCGCGGAGCTTGCCCGCCGGCGCATCGGGGTGAACCCGTTCGCGCCCGTCGAACGTCAGGAACTGATCGTTTATGCGCCGGTGGACGGGGAGACGCGGCTGGCTTACCGGGTGGAACTTCACACCTCGCCCCTGGACCACTGGCTCGTGTTGGTGGATGCGGCCTCGGGCGCGATCGTGGATTCGATCAACCAGGTCTGCTCCGCCGCCGCCGTCGGCAGCGGCACGGATCTTCGCGGTCAGACCCGTCCGGTAAACCTGTGGTCGGCAAACGGACGTCACTACATGGTGGACACGAGCAAGCCGATGTTCTCCGCGGTCTCGGGCACGCCACCCAGCCCGGGAAACACGGCGGGCGGCATCCTTGTCCTCGACGCGAAGGGCGTGGACCCGGGCGTCAACCCGGCGGCCTACGCCCCGGAAGTGATCTCGTCCGCAAGCCTCACCAGCGGATTTCCGGCCATGGGCATCAGCGCATCGGTCCACCTTGCCGCCAGCTACGACTACTTCTTCCAGCGCCATCGGCGAAATTCGTTCGACAACCAGGGCGGGACGATCATCTGCGTGGTGAACGTGCCGGTGGACAACGGATTTTGGAACCAGGGCGTCATCCTTCTGGGCAGCGTGGACACGTACCCGCAGTCCCTCGATTTTGTGGCGCACGAGCTGACCCATGGGGTGACCGAGCGGACCGCCAACCTGGTCTACCGCAACCAGTCGGGCGCGATGAACGAGGCGTTCTCGGACATCTTCGGCGAGGCGACCGAGGCCTTTTTCCTCGGCCAAGCCGACTGGCGGTTTGGCTCCGGTTTGACGAAACAAACCCGCGACCTGAAGAACCCGAATGCCTTCGATGTCCGTCCGGGACGTCCGTTTCCGGCGCGGATGAGCCAGTTCATCACGGTCAATGATCCGATCCTTGACACCTTCACCGGTCGCGACAACGGCGGCGTGCACTTCAACAGCAGCATCATCAACCACGCCTTCTACCAGCTGGTCGAGGGGCTCCCCGGAGCGATCGGGCTGGCCAGCGCGGAGCGGATCTTCTACCGGGCGTTGACGACGAAGCTGACCCAGCAGTCCCAGTTCATTGACTGCAGGCTGGCCTGCGTGCAGTCGGCAGTGGAGATTTTTGGGCCCGGCTCCCCGGAAGCGATCCGCACGGGCGAGGCGTTCAATGCGGTGGAGATCTTCGATCAGGCCCCGCCGCAGGGGCCGACCCCGATCCTTGGGATTCCAGGACCGGACTCGCTGATCTTTACGTACGTGGATGCGTTGAGCGGACTGACCTTCCTGGCCCGACGGGAGGCCGCCCTGGGGGATCCGGCCGCCGGGGTCACGCTCTCGCAGGTGGCGATGGCCCCGCGGAAACGTCCAGTGGTCGTCGCGGACGGCTCCCAGGTGATGGTCGTGACGGCCAACAACGACATGGCGCTCGTGGACACCCGGACGGGCCAGGGCCAGAGCCTCGGGTTCACCGGGCAGGTCTGGTCCGTCGGCCTTTCGCCCGACGGACAGTTTGCGGCCATCATCCTGCGGGATGGCTTCGGGCAGCCGAGAAACCAGATCAATGTGGTCCACCTCGCCACGCAGCAGGTGGAGACCTATGACCTGCTGGCGCCCACGATGGACGGCGGTTCCCTCGCCACGGTGCTTCATGGCGACACGCTGGACTTCTCCCTGGACGGCGGCCTGCTCTATTACGATGCGTTGAACCGGCTGCGGTTCAGCGACGGCACGAACTTCGACAACTGGAGCATCTATGTGATTGACCGGAACTCAGGCGGCGCGTTTGTGGTCGTGCGGCCCATCCCGGGAGTCAACATTGGCAATCCCTCGGTCGCCCGGATCCACAATCACCGGCTGGTGTTCGAGGCTCAGAACCCCTTCGCCCGCAGCTCCACCATCTACGGCCTCAATGCGCAGAGCGGTTCGAGCGGCGCGCTCTTCACCGTGAACAGCGCTGTGGGCGTCGGGTATCCCCGCCTCAACGGCGATGACACGACGCTCTATTTTTCCGACTACTTCTTCTCGGGGAATTTCTTCACCCAGGCCATCATCGGCACAATTGGGCTCACACCGGACGGACTTTCCTTCAGCGGCGGCGCGAGTCCGACGCTTAGTGGCAACGCGGCGGGCCCGCTCATCGGCGCGGTCTATCGGCGGGGAACATTTTCGGGCCTGCCCGTGGTTTCCGTGGTGGCCACGACACCGACTGCGGCCGAGGGTGTACCCGCGGTTGGCACCTTCACGCTCACCCGCACGGGTAGCACGATGGCGGCGCTGCCGGTGCAGTTCGTTCTCACCGGAACGGCCATCAACGGCACGGACTATTTTGCCACCGCCCTCGGCGCGACCATCGCCGCCGGATCCGCCACCACCACGGTCAGCATCCTGCCCCTCAATGACGACTTGGTGGAGGGGGACGAGACGGTGATCCTGACCCTCACGCCCGCCTCGCATTACACCGTGGGTGAACCCGCCGCCGCCACCGTGACGATCCTCGACAATGATTCGCCGGCCAACGCATTCGAGGCCTGGACGCTGGCCAACAACGTCGTGGGTGCGGGTGGCAACGAGGACGGCGATGACTACAGCAACCTGATGGAATTCGCCCTTGGCACCGACCCCAGGGCGACGGATCCACCAGGACTCATTCGCGGGGAGTTGCTCGCGGCGGGGCCGCAACAGTTCCTCGTGCTCATCGTCAGCCGCCGGACGAACAACGCCGCCGTGACCTACACCGCCGAGGTGGCTGACGCGCCGGCCGGGCCGTGGAACTCCGGCCCGCCGCACACCACCGTTGTGGAGGACACGCGGACCCGGCTGGTCGTTCGCGACAACAGCGCGCTCACAACAAAGACCAACCGCTTCATGCGGCTGAAGGTGTCCGTACCGTAACCCACCGCCCCCGGCTCGCCCGTCGGGACGGGACCGCTCACGTCACCTTGCGAAGCTTGGACACCCGGCCGACCGAGACCCACTCGACGACGAAAATGTTGCCGTCGCGGTCAAAGCAGGCGTCATGCGGGTGGATGAACCGGCCGTTTTCCCACGTCTCCGGACGGGTGCGCATGACCAGGCCCCCCTGGCCGCCCTTGTTCAGGACGCGGTCGGTCCATTCCGGATCGAATCCGAGGTGCGTGATGAGCTGGTTGTCGCGTCCAAAGAGGCTGATGCGGGCGTGCAGGTCGGGACACATCAGCACCTCACCCCGGGTGTCGAGGTGCGCGGGATAACTCAGGCCCTCGACGGTGCTCACGTAGCGGCCATCGAGCGTGAAGTATTCCAGCCGGGCGTTCGCGCGGTCGCAGATGCAGAGTTGCGGGTCCCGTCCGGGGCGGGCATCCACCCACAACCCATGGGGCGTCGAGAATTTGCCATGCTGTTCCGGGCCGCCTTTCCCGCCGAAGGTGCTGAGGAATCTGCCGTCCTGACTGTACCGGTGGATGGATCCGGTGCCGTAGCCGTCGGCGATGTAAAAGCTGCCGTCGGCGGGATGGAAGGCGACGTTGGTGGGGATGAACTCCTTGCGGTCCTTGTACACGCCCGCCTCCCATGGGGTGCTCAACGCCCAGACGATTTCGCCCTGGAGGGTCGTCTTGGTCACCAGGTTGGCCCAGGTGTGGGTGAGGTACAGGTACTCGGTGCCGTCCTCCTTCCGGATGTCAATGCCGTGGCCGACCGTGTGGATGTTGTGGGCGCTGTACTCGGACCCGAAGCTGCGGACGAACCTCCCGGTCGGATCGAACACGACAATGCAGTCCTGGTGTCGCAGCCCGGAGGGCCCGGTGTTGTTTTTGACGTAGATGAATCCGGCCTCGTCCACCGCGACCCCGTGAGTTTCGCCCCACTTGAGGTGGGAGGGCAGATCGCCCCAGCCGTGGAGGCATTCGTAGGTGTACTCTCCCGTGCCGATCACGGCGTTCTTGGAGCCGGATTTGTCCTGGGCGCGCAGGATGGTGGGAAACGCCGCCACCGTGGCCGCTGCGGTGGTCTGAAGGAAGGAACGACGATTCATGGAGGCGATGCGTTGCGGTGACCCGGGATTTCTAGGCGCGGGCCGCTCCGCCGTCGAGGGGGGATCGCACGCTGTCGTGGAAATTCAGGGACCGCCAACGTGCAACGATCGGAGGAGACGGACGGCGACCTCCACCAGTTGCTCGCCGCTCCCGGCGGCACAGCGGGCACTGACGGGCTCGTAGTTGCCCTCGGCATAGCTGCGGCGGTCGGGAATGTAGCCAATGCTGCCATTGGCCAGTTCGATGATCATGGTCTGGCGAAAGGGCGACCGCTGCTTGATGGCCAGCCCGAGCTCCACGAAGACTTCGCCCGGAAGCGATACCCAAGCCAGGTCGTCTCCAACGGACAGCACCTGCACCTCGACTTCCAGCGGCCGACCCTCGCGCGCCGCAACATCCAGAACCTTGCAGGCGCGCACCAGCTTCATGAACCCCTCGCGGGTGCGATCGTTTGCCATTCGGACGTCCAGTCGCGCCTGCGCCACCTCCTCTGCCGGGAACTCGGGAAGGGGCAGGGACACGAGTTCCGAGGCGACCCGGAGCGGGCCCGAAGGAACAAGGCGCAGCGATTTCTCGGTCTGGAAGACCGCGGCCGCCAGGATGGTGGCGATGCGCTGGGCCTCCTGGGGGCTGGATTGGGAGCGCGGCCATTCCACATCGAGGTGGTTGATGTTGCCGCAGGTACCGTTGGCGAAAAGTGTCACGCATTCCCCGCCATGGTATTCCGCCATCCGACGGGCGAGTGCTCCCGGGAAATCGGCCGAGATGCGTGTGCCGCCGGTGGTGTCGGGATGCATGGCGAAGTTCACCAGGGCGGCATGGGCCGGCACCCACCGGCCCGGTGCATGCGGCGGTTCCACGAGGACCACGGCCACCTCCGGATCGGTCACACCGGCGGGCAGCACAATGTCCGGATTCCCCTTGCCCGGGTTCCATGCCACCGACCCGTCCGTGAGGTAGAACCGGCGGTTGTAGGCCAGGCCTTCGCACCGCCCGGTGGCGGCGCTGATTTGAACGTTGGTCCGGGCGGCGTTGGCCAGGCGGACACTTTCCGCGATGCGTCCGGGCAGCGTCGCGGCATAGGCGAGCGTGGCCTGCCTGCCCTCGGGAGGATCTTCCGGGATCTCCGTGCGGGCGCTCGTGTCCGCCAGCACCGGCCCGGTGTGGGCATGGGTGGCTGCGATCAGCACGTGAGCTCCGGGAATGCCCGTCGCCTGCTCGATTGCCGTCCGGGCCAGTTCGGTCAGCGGACGCGTCGTGGAAATCAGGTCGAGCGCGACAAGGGCGATCCGATGCGTGCCGTCATCCAGGACCAGGGCCCGGGAGTAGAGATCGTCCAGCACGCCACTGGCGCCCCGGGCGTGATAGTACCCCGCCATCGGGGTGCCCTCCGGCGGGGTGATCACCACTTGAGCCGCCCCGGCCCGCATTTCCGCCGGCCGCGCCGTGTGCGGCATCAGCACGGCGAGCAGGAGCGCGGCGGCAATGGTGGCAGGCCATCGGGCGTGGAGCGGACTCCAGGGGCGGTGGGTGAGGGAACGGTTCATGAACGGGATCCCATCGGGCGGTCAGTTGACCCGCGCCGCCGCAAGGCGAAGGCGGCGCACCACGCGGTCGCGTCCCAGGACCTCCATCAGGTGATACAGGCTGGGGCCGACGGTCCGACCGGTGCACGCCAACCGGCAGGGTTGTACCAGTGCCCCCGCCTTGGTTCCCAGGGTGACCGCAAGCGCCTTCAGACTCGATTCCAGCCCGGCGGCATGGAAGCCGGACACCGCAGCGAATGAGTCCGCCAGACGTTCCAGGAGCGGGCGCGCCGTGGGCGTCAGCACTTTTGCCGCGGCTTCCGGTTCGAACCCGATGGCGTCGTCCGCGAGGAAGTAAAAGTCGGTCCACGCCGGCAGTTCGGAGAACAGGCGGCCTTTCTCCTGGACGGTGAGCAGGGCGTCGCGCACGTACGCTTCCGGAAACGAGGCCGTCTCGATGCCGGCCCGTTGCAGGGCCTCGATACCGACCCTGACGAACCGCTCCGGAGTCATGCGTCGCGTGTGCTCAAAATGCAGGGCCGTGAGCTTCTTGACGTCGAACCGCGCGGCGCTCCGGTGGACACGGTCCAGGTCGAAGCGCTCGACGATCCCGGCCGGCGTCATGAATTCGCCCGCGTCCGCCGGCGACCACCCCAGCAGCGACAGGTAGTTCACCACGGCCTCGGGCGTGAACCCCTCCGTCTCGTAGGCGGTCACCACGGCGCCGCGGTCTCGTTTGCTCATTTTTGTGCCGTCCTCGTTGAGGATGAGGGGCAGGTGTCCGAACTGCGGAGGCGTCGCCCCAAGCGCCTGGAAGAGCGCGATGTGTTTGGCGGTGTTCGTTAGGTGGTCCTCCCCGCGGATGACATGGGTGATCCCCATCTCCAGGTCGTCCACCACATTGACGAAGTGAAAAACCGGCTGCCCGTCGCTGCGCCACAGCACCCAGTCGGGATCCGCCGCCTCGCGATCCGTCAGGGGACGGACGACGTCTCCAACAATGAGGTCCGGAATCGTGATGGGAGCCCGGGTCATCCGAAAATACACGGCGCCATCGCGATCGTAGGCGAGGCCGCGGTCCCTGAGTTCCTCCAGGCGCCTTCGGTAAACGGACTCGCGGCGGCTCTGGAAGTAGGGTCCGTGCGGTCCGCGGTCCGGCCCCGCCGCGTCGGACGTTTCCGGGCCCTCGTCCCAGTCGAGCCCCAGCCAGCGCAACCCTTGGAAGATCACCTCGACCGCCTCCTGTGTGTTGCGGGCCTTATCGGTATCCTCGATGCGGAGCACGAACGCGCCGCCGTGGTGGCGGGCAAACAGCCAGTTGAACAGGGCCGTGCGGGCACCCCCGATGTGCAGGGCCCCTGTCGGCGAGGGCGCAAAGCGAACGCGAATCGGTGGCGACATCGGGACGCAGGGTGTGAGAGCGACTGGCAAATCCGAAGTGGAAAGTGTCCGGCAACGGCATCGGCCACACTCCAGTCGCTGGCGTGCCGGGCCTGTGTTTCGCTTTGCCTCCCTTGTGGCTTCTGTTCCGCCGATCCGGGCGGCAAATCCCCACTGCCGTCCACGCGTCCGGTCCGGGTACACTTCGCGCAGACCGCCATTTCCGAAGCCGAGTTCCTGTCAGCCATCACACCGGCCGCGCCGGCCGGTCTCTCAGGACCCTCCTGATGCCCGGCGCTCCGAATCGCGCCGGCGTTTGATCAGGATCTGGCGAAGACCAAAGAATTCGGAATGCCAATTCTTGAAGCGCGGGCGTGGTGCCGAAGATTGGAGGGACTCCTGGCTGGGACTGGGGCAGGTGTTTCATGTCAGCCTGCCACCTGAGCTGCAGTGGGCGTACGGGTGTCAGGCACTTCAGGAACCCGCGCCGGAGCTGCCGGTCCGTGCGAGCCGCGCGGGCAACGCAAGGCTGAGGCAGGTCTGCCTACCTCGAGACCACCACGGTGATCTTGAAGGTCCTGGAAGGGTCGCTGTCGGGTTCCCAGGGGCGCGCGTAGGCCAGTTCCAGCGGACTGCTCCCGGTGCCGAGAGTCTGGTAGACAAACCGGAAGGTTCCGGCGGCGCCGACCCTGGGCTCGTCGGAACCGGGGTTCGGCCCCGGGGTGAAGGCCGGGCGACCCAAGGGCGACAGAACCCAGGAATTGATCTTCAGCGTCTGCCACGTGTACCCGGTGGACGGATTCCCGTGGAGCAGGACCTCCAGCCGGTCGCGGCTCCCCAAAGTGATCGTCCCGCCGTTGTCGGCGTCGGTGACGGTACGCACCGAGCCGGTGTGCTGGCAGCCGGTCAGGAACGGGAGGGCCAGCAGTGCGGCGCCGGCGGTGAAGATGGGCAGGGACGTCATGGTGCGGACTTTCAGAAATGCGGCAATGTCGCGGGCTTCAGCTAAGCGTGACCGTCCGCCGGATGCCAGCCCGGAGTCAGCGGCGGCCGTTCAGTTCCCGGAGGGCAATGCTCCTTGGAGCCGCATGGAGGTGGCGTTTGGGGGTGGATTCGCAGGTGCGCGTACGCCGGAGGCGCGACCCACCGGTGGTGGGGCCGGCGGGTGACCGGGTGGGGTGAGCCACAGATGACCTGTCCCTGTGTTCGCAT
>JAHCBB010000063.1 GCA_019634635.1 Verrucomicrobiia bacterium | reverse complement strand
CTGACCTGCATTGGTCGTCTGGATGCCGCCGGCCGCTTCCTCCCGCTCCGATCCGGCGCACGCCTCGTCCGTCTCCGGACCGGGGAACCGCCCCCAATCTGCGACAGTTCCTGACCCATGCGCACCCACGCCACGGATCACCGTTCCGCTCAGCGCCATCCGGTGCCGCGCACCCTCCATGCCTGGACTACCCAATCAGGCCCTCCGCTCCACGTCCGGCACCGAAGGAACACCCGGTTTTATATCCGAGCCTGCTCAGACCACGCGCTGGCCACACGGTGGCCCTTCAGTTATGCCTGCTCCGGGCGCCTTCGGTCCACCGAATCCAGGTAGTTTTCCTATACGGCCCGGGCCTCCTCCGCGACTCCGTCCAACCGCGAAATAAGTCGGGCGGCCCACGCCCATTCCAACCTCACACTCCGGCCGCCCGACCTATTCCGCTTCGGGGTTAGGCCGTCTCGTCGTCATCGGTCCAACTCTCTGGCGGAACTCCGAACTCCTCAAGCGCGAACCTCCGCGTAATCTCGAGTGTGTCCTGCAAGTAATCGTGTGTGCATCGCTCGCCCTCATAAACGTAGAGATAGTAGCCAATGCCCTCGCCTCCAAACTCGATACGGAAGCGTCGCCCGCCGTGGGTCGCTCGTAACGGAGTCTGGTCTGTCGGGTTCGTCATTCCGAGGCGTGGTCGAGCGGCCTAACGCAAAGGTCAGCGACGGGAGCCAGCAGCCGATGACGTTCGATTGGTTCCCGAGCGAATCGGCTGGCTCCCGTTCGCTGGACCGTCTGGTTCGACAATCCCATTCTGGATCTCAATGGATCCCGACCTGGCATGCGTGAATACCCGCCTCCAGGGATCTACCAATAGCGAGCTATGCTCCGCTTTCAGGTGCCAAATCCCCACGCGTGCGCCAACGACCTGCCGTCTCAAAAGCACCAAACCATAAAGCGCCACCGGGGGCATTCCGAATGGGGCGCAAAACGCGAAAGCCCGTCCAACCCGAATTGAGCGCGTCTCAGGGACACTCGGCAAGTGATTCACGTCAGTAAGCATCGTGCCCCACCGGACCGAGTTCTCTCCGATGCCGAAGCTCGGCTGAATATCAAGTCCCGCGGCGTCGTAGCGGCCCAACAACAGCCGAATCTCCATCTCCGGATGCACGGTCTTCTCTGACCGGACCCACTCGACATGATCCCCGACTTGCAGAAACGCCATCCCAACAATCGGCTCCGGCGCGATGATCGTACCAACCCAATCCCACGCTGATCTTCGAGTCCACCTGCCAGAGACCGTAGCTGTGATCACCCCAGGCGTAGGAATGGAGAGGGACTCGATCATGGCCTTGTCGAACGTTGTTTAGACTTCCCAATCGCAGCCTAGATTTGAAGGACTGTCAATCTGGAATTGAATGTTTGCATAGGCTGCGGAATGGTTGGCCACGTGGACCATCCCACGAACCGCAGTCCCCGCGAATCCCCAGCACCACGCGGACGCCGCACCGCTGGCGCCGTTCGCGACGACCCGCCCTGGCTCCTGCGCCTCTGGAGCCGCCAAGCGCGTCCCACTGAACCGCGAAAAACTCCACGGGTGGAGCGTTCATGTCCTGCGTTTCCTCAAATTCATCCGGACCCACTAGGTCGAGGGGCCCGTGGACGTCCTCGCCAGCCAGTTCCTCGCCGACCTGGCCGTCCACCAGCCGCCCCCCAGTGAGTGGCAACAGGATCAGATCCGCAAGGCCCTCGACGTCTTCGCCCGCGACGTGGATCACTGGCGCTTCGAGCGCGATGATACCGCCAGACCGAAGTGTGTTCCTTTGGGGACCCCGCCGCACGGGCAAGAGCTTCTGGTTGCGGGAGCAGTTTGCCGCCGTGCCTTGGATTGACCTGCTTCAGACGGAGGTGTTCGCAGAGTATGCCGCCCGGCCGCAGTTGCTGCGGGAACGTGCCGTGAGCGAGGTCTGGCGTCAGGGTTCCCAAACCATTGTCGTGGACGAAGTGCAGAAGGTGCCCGCGCTGCTCGACGAGGTGCATTGGCTGATCGAGAACCTCGGGCTTCGATTCGTCCTCACTGGTTCCAGCGCCCGCAAGCTCCGGCGAGGCCACGCCAATCTGCTGGCGGGTCGCGCCTGGCGGCGCGAGATGCGGCCGCTGTGTTTCGGAGAACTGTGGCCTGCATCGCCGCCGTCCGGATGGACCGGGTTTTCCGTCGAGCGATGTGTTCTGACCGGCATGCTGCCGGCGCATGTCCTGCGGATCATCCGGTGGAGGAACTCCGCGCCTACGTCGCCGGCTACCTGCGCGAAGAGATCGCCGGCGAGGCCCTCGTCCGGAACCTCCCCGGCTTCTCCGAGTTCCTTCGCGTGGCCGCCATCACGTCCTCGGAGCTGCTCAACTGTGCCCATGTCGCCCGCGAAGCCGGCATTTCCTCCAAGGTGGTGCGGGGATACTTCGAGATCCTGGAGGACACCTTGCTGGGATTCCGGGTGGCGCCGTGGACTCGAAGCGACCATCGGCGGATGATTTTGACGGAGAAGTTCTACTTCTTCGACGTCGGTGTGGCGAACTACCTGGCGCGACGGCAACCGGCCCCCGGAACGCCCGAGTATGGGAAAGGCTTTGAGCAGTTGGTGCTCATGGAACTCATGGCGCATCGCGCCTATCGGATTCCCGAGATGGAGATTCGATTCTGGCGCACGAGCACCGGGGCCGAGGTGGATTTCCTCCTGGAGGACCGGAGTGTGGCGGTGGAGATCAAGTCCGGCACCCGCGTGCAGGCCGCGGACATCCGGAGCCTGCGCGACCTGGCCGATGATCATCCCGTGGGACGGCGCTTCCTGGTCCATGGAGGTCGCGAGCCCCAAGTCCTCCGGGACCGCCATGGCGACATTGCGTGCCTCCCGCTGCCGGACTTTGTAAATGCTCTATGGTCCGGAAACGTGGTCCGGTGACACCTCACGGCTCGCGGTATTCGCCCCGTCCATGACCGTCGCCACCCAGCGGCCCAACAGGCCGCCGCCAGTCGCCTCGCCCGAGGTGTCCTCCGATCACAAGATCACCCTTCTGGTCGAGAGCTCCCGCAAGACGGTCGAGATGCTGAAGGGCCACCAGTTCGTCGTGATCTACAAGGAAACGGACGGCGCCCACACCTGGGACAAGGGGCGCGAATACCTGAACGAGTTTGCGCCCCACTTGTTCCGCAGAGTCGAAACGACGCCTGTCCCGGCCCGCCCTCCCGGAGGTGGCCATGAGCCAGAATTGCCCTGCGGCGTGCGCGGGGGTCATCGCGAGTCCATGGGGAAGCGCCCCCGGAGACCCAGGATTCCGGGGACATCAATCTCCGTCCAAAAGGGGTCCTGACCACGACCCTCCCGGCCCTCATTGCCACGCCTTGAGGCGAGCTGGAATTCGCCGGAGTAGATGCGGCCGTCGAACTCGATCCGCACCTCCCCGCCGGAGCCCTGCGGGGCATCACCAGCGAAATGGTTGATCCGAGCCTGGACGCGATCCACATCCACCGGGGATTCGAACTCGATGAACTCGTACTCCCGGTCGGGCGAGGAACGGTGGTCCTTGAAATAGAAGCCCTCGGGACTTCGCACGTGCTCGAAGAACAGCGTTTCAGCGCCCTCCCTCGGCCGGGCATAGAGGTCCAGGTCCACGTCACCCCGCCATCGGATGCCAATCTTCATCGGGCCCGTGCGTGACCGGGGCGGCGGAGGGCGGGAACCGGCCAGCAGGTCGCGCGTGATCCAGTCCGTCGCTCCGGCGTCGCGGGTGATCCGGACCATCTCCACCTTGGAGTCGAGGTCGCCGCCGTGGAACGTCGTGGACCCGTCCCCGGCGGAACCGGTGCCTCGGGTCACAGCGGCAAACACGGTCGGAAGGTCGGCACTGAAGCGTCCCGGACGGAGCCCGCGACGGGTGGCATAAAGGTGCCAGAAGCGTTGAACCCTCTCGCGATGCACATCCGAGATCCATGGGTCGCCGAAGTAGCCCAGATGCAGGACCGCGTTGGACAGCCCGATGTCCCGGCTTCCCTTCCCGAACACGGTGCGATCGCGTTGGGCGAGCAGGTGCCCGTCGGACGGGAAGTAGCCGTCGCGCATGGAACAGTCCGGTTCCTTGGGGTCCACATACAGCGGGCTGCCCAGGACCAGAATGACCAATGGATCGCCGTCACCCCCCGTGGCCGCGGCATTCTCGAAGAGAAAGTCCAAGAACTGGGGCAGCCGGACCGCATTGGTCAGGGCCGGTCCGGCGGCGGGATCCAGTCCGGGACCCGCCGCCAGAAACTGGCGCAGGCGGTTTAGATCACCGGCAAACTGATTGGCCCGGGTGCGGCTGCTGCGAAAGGCCATGGCTTCCGGGATGGAGACAACGGCCACGGTCTTCAGATGAAAGGCATCGTAGACTTCGAGTCTTGAACCGGTGGACATACCTTCCAGCACAAAGCGTCCCAATGACCGGAACACGGCATCCCTTGCCCCAGGTTCCAGAAACGGGGTGATGCCGACGATCCAGCGCGCGCCCGGGGCCGGCATACCCCCGGTCTCCCCGCCCGCCGCCAGCCGGGCGACGCCGATGAGGCAGACCCAACTGAGGAGACGCAAACGGCCAACGGTGGGAAACGTCATACGCCGTTCCCCAGGACCGGATCGCTCCCACGCCGCGGCAGGCCCGGCTCCCTGCCGCCGGCACGATTCTGCTCCACACCCTCCAACTGGCGCCGCAGCTGGCTGGCGATGCCGTCCAGCAGGCGGCGCTCCTCCCGCACCCGATCCTCGCGGTCCCTGGTCTCGCGAAAGAACAGGGATCGCGCGTAGAGCAGCAACGCGGAGAGCTGATTCTCCAGCCGCGTCCGGGCGCCCACGGCATCGGCCAGGGCGCGGCGCTCCAAGGCCACGCCCTGCTCCAGCACGCTCCGTTCCTCGTCCCACTGCAGGAACTGGGGATTGCCCGCGAGCCGGACCGGACGATGGCGCACGTAGAGCGTCGTCAGATACATGCCCAGGACGGCCGACAGAAACACCTCCGCAGCGCCCTGGGACACCACGGTGGCCATGTCGAGCCACGTCGCGCCCCCCGCGGTCAGGGCCGGACCCATCGCGCCGGCGTCGAGAACGCTGACGGACTCCAGCTGATCCGCTGCGGACTGCGACAGCCTCGGATAGGTGGCGGCATACCCGATCATCCAGACCAGCACGCCAACCAGCCCCAGCCCGAGGCAGACCCACAGGTAGGCCGATCGAACCGTGCGGCCCGGGATCAGGTCCCAACCCACCTTCACGCCCAGCGCACCCACGGGAAGCAGTGCAGCCCAAAAGTACGCGCGCACCGGGTTTTCGGTGAAGGTGATCAGTCCGGACTCCAGGAGGTTGAACGAGATGTTCAACACGCCGAACACGAGGAGCACGACGATGCCCAGGGCACCCGCGGCGAACATGGTCCGGTCCCATCCGTTCCATGGGGCGGAGGGGTGGACATCCGGCTCGCCGCCCATGCGGACGGGAAGGAGCGGATCCATGGCCACCAACCGGGCCTGGGCGGCGGCGAGCCGCGACTCGAGGTGCAAGAGACGGTCCCTGTGGACCTGCTCCTCCTGCGTACACTGCTCAATCTCATGGGCATGCTGGTGCAGGAACAACGCACGGTGATAGGCCTCGATGTCCTCCAGACTCGCCGCCTCGGGCTGCCCGATCTGGTTCTGGATGAACTCCAGCTGCACCGGCGGCGAGATCGCCGTGTCGCCGGTGTCTGGGGGCGCGAGTTTCATAAATGGGGGCGGAGGGGGCCCGGTTGAAGTCGCACGCGGAGCGCATGCGGGTCGGACCGATTTCACAAGCCTCCGACGGGTCGGCCGCTCAGGGATTGACCGGACTGGCATCCGACGCCGCCGCCGGCCGCTTCCGGTCGCGGACCTCCTCCTTCCGGGACGACTTCAACGCCTCCAACAGCGCGCCATCGGACTCCAGCGTCTCAAGCCGCCTTTCGAGGGATTCCATCTCGTGCCGAAGCTTCTGACGCTGAGCCTCCAACTCCATCCGCTGACGCTCCAACTGCTCCCGGAAATCCCCGACCGCCGCGGTGGAACGTCCCTTCGACAGCTCCATCGCACGTTGCTGCTCCCGCATCGCCTTCTGGGCCTCGCGGACCGCCTCCCGGGCCGCCCGCTCCCCTTCACGCGCCGCAGCGGCAACCTCCTTGTTGATCCGCGCCACCATCTCGGCATCGGGGAGGTGGGATCTCGCCTCCAAAACCGCCTTCCGCGCAATCCCCCGCGCCCCCGCCGTGGGATCCTGCTCGACGCGGAACTCAACGCGGTCCGGCGACCCGTCATTGGCCTGCCAGCCGGCACCCTCCCAAGCCATCAGCTGCTCCATCATCCGCTCAAGCCGGTCCAGCCGCTCCTCCAAGGACCCGCGATCCTTTCCTTCAATCCTGCGGACGTTGACCCGAACCGCCTTGGAGGCATCGGTACGCACATCGGCGGCCGGATCCACGTGGACATTGACGTTGGCCGCCGCGCGCACCGGACGCGGCGCCGGCAGCGGCTCCAGTGCCGGCAACGCCGGGATTGGTGGAACGGGGGGCGGCGCCAAGGTCGGTTCCGGGGGGGTCGGGGGTTCGGGCACCTCCCCGGCGACCCCCGTCTTGATCCTGGGCCTCGTCACCCCTTCCTTCCCGTCGAGAACCGGGGCCACCGGCTCCGGAAGCGCGTCCGGATTCACGTTGATGGCGGCCTCCACGTTCACGGGGAATGCCGCCGTGGCATCGCTGTCGGCCGACGGCGGGGCGATCAGGTCCAGTTGTGGACCCGCCCGCAGCACCAGTCCGGTGATGCCGGTGGTGCCCAGGATCAGCAGGCCGGCCATCGCGCGGGCGATCCGTGGGGACGCGTTCCGTTTCGTATCGAGTATCATGGCGATTCGTTCCTTCAGTTGTGTTTTACGACTCCAGACCGCCGGAGCCGCGTGCAGATCGCGACCCGGACGTCGTCCGGCAAATCCAGTCAGCAGCAGCGCGTAGTTTCGCGAGCTGTGGGCGGCGTCGAGCACGTGATCGTCGCAGGCGATCTCCCGCTCCAGGGAGAGGCGGCGGACGATCCAGTGAACCGCCGGATGAAACCACAGCACGGCCCGCAACCCCTGCTCGATCAGATGGGTCCAGTCGTCATGCCGCCGCACATGGGCCAGTTCGTGTCTCAGCACCTGGGTCACGTCGCCGATGGACTGCGGCATGCCATGGCCCTCGGGAAGCACCACGATGGGATGCAGGAAACCCGCGACGAACGGCACGGTGTCCGCCGGACCGATCCGAACCACGACCGGACGGCGCACGCCCATGACGGTTCGAAGGTGCTCGAAGCATCGGCAAACCTCCTCAGGCGCGGGCTTGGAGCCCCGTTTGAGCTGGCGCACCCGGCCCACTTCCACCATCAGACGGGTGAGCCGGAAAGCCGCCGGAATGATCCAGCCGAGCACCAGGACCACTGCGACTCCCTGGGAAACCGGAATCCCCCAGCGGGCGGCGCTTTCCGAAGCGCCGTGGGACAAACCGGCCGGTTCCTCGTCGGCGAACCCCGTCAGACGACGGTCAACCGATTGGGGCTTGGGTGAAGAGCCGGTGACTTGCTGTCCGCTCTCCGCCGCGTCCGGACTCGCACCGGACTCGATCCATGGCACCAGCGGATCGTCGCCTTCGGCGATCACCCACGCACGCCCGTCCGGAAGCGGGACTTCCCCGCCCGGGATCCGATGGGGGAATGGCAACCGGGATTCTGCGGAAGCGGGGAACTGGGTGTCCGTAGGCACCAACGCCGCAACGGGACCAGGCGCCGGCGCCGGCGTCGGCACCGCCCTGAAAAACTCGGACACGCGAAACCCGTGCACCACTGGAAGCGCGGCCATCAGCAGCAGGCTGACGAACCACACCGCATGCCGGGTCGCGGCATTCATCGTCGGAAGCAGGCGCAGCGCTGCGGCGACCAGCGCGAAAACCACCAATCCTTGAAGGGCCCCATTGGTCAGGGCCTCCATCACGTGCTGCGCCGTCGCGTACAGGTTCATGGCCGGGAATCGGGGGTGTCCTGGATCCGTCGCTTGAGCTCCTCAAGTTCCTCCAGACTGAGCTCGTCGGTCCGCAGAAAGCTCAACACCAGCTCCCCGGGCGATCCGGCAAAAAACTTCTTCAGGAGCTGCTGGACGGCCTTGCGTGCCGCCGCGGCACGGTCCACACGCGGCGTGAACACCTGCACCCGGCCGTCCTTGCGGCAGGACAGGTATCCCTTGGTCCGCAGAATGCCCATCAGCGTAAGGATCGTCGTGTAGGCCGAGCCGTCCTTGCCTGACAACGCCTCGGCCACCTCCCCGACCGTGGCGGACCCCTGCTTCCAGATCACCTCCATGATGCGAAGCTCGGCGTCGGTCAGCGTCCTGGATTTCTTGCGGGGCATGGGGTGTTCCGTGACTACTAACGAATTAGTGGATGACGGATAGGCCGCCCCGCCATCCCGGTCAACTAAATTCTTAGTAGTAAATCGGAACGGCCTCCGCCGCGGGGAACCCCCTTCCCAGAACCCCGGGGTTGAGGCAGTGTCCCCACATGCCCGCAGGTCGGGGACCCTCCGTGAACCCCATCAGCCGCCCCCTGATTCTGGCCGTCCTCATGGCCGTTGCCTGGGCGGGCGGCTGCTCCCGTGCGACGGAATCCGCCGATGCCTCCGGGCCGGACGATACGGACCTCGGGCCGACGACCGATGCCCAGGTGGCGAGGGCCAAGGCGGCGATGAAGCAGCGGCTCGCCGAATCGCCGCCGGCCTCGGTGACGGCCGCTTCGACGATCGCTGATCCGCCCGCCGGCCAGCCCCGTGCTCCCAGGGAGGGGGAGCAGATCTGCTTCCTGTGTGCCGGCAAGGGGGAGGTCGCCTGCGCCGCCCCGCGCTGCAATGCCGGGTACCGTCCCTGTCCGGGCCCGTGCTTCAAACGCCACGAAGGGAACTGGGTTCCGTACCCCGGGCAGCCCGGCGTCATGGCCCGGGCGGTCCGCACCCCGGACCGCCGCACGTTCTACATTTCCGAGGGCCATGCCGGGGAGGTGTGGGTGTTTGAGGGCGGCACGATGGTCAGCAAGGGCCCCTGCCCCACCTGCAAGGGACGCCGGGTCGTGGCCTGCAAGTCCTGCAAAGCGACCGGAACGCAGGAATGCCCGGTCTGCGCGCGCGAGGGTGCCGTCCCCGCAGGCTGGACGCCTGAGGACAACCCGTGGTTCAACCGCCAACCGGATCTGGTCCGGCTCAAGGACGGACGCGTCTTCCTCGCCACCGAGAGTGGAGGCGATGACGTCCTGGTGATGTGGAAGACCCGCGCCGGCGGAATCGTCACCGTCCCCCGCTCCGAAGTCGCCCAGTGGCCCAAGTCACCGTAAGCCTCCCCCTCTTCCGCAGCCACGCGACCGGAGAGAGAGTCCCCAAGGATCAACCACCGCAGCCTGCTGGCTTACTTTCAACTGCCGTTTCCAGGTTGAAAGAACCGTAGCCCGACTTTCGCAACTGGAGAAGGAAAAGA
>JAHCBB010000062.1 GCA_019634635.1 Verrucomicrobiia bacterium | reverse complement strand
TGCTCTTGAGGTTAAACAAACCATTGCCCTTGATTAAATTAGATCATTAATCGGCCGGCACAATTGAGTCTAATACACACTCTACCGAGCGATAAACGACTTGGCTGTGTACCAGCTGATCGCTCCGTCAGATCGCACCTTTGCAGTGGCTATTGCAACCGCCTCAGCCAGAGTTCTACCCGAGGCGACCCAGCCGAGCTTGCCTCCATTCTTCGTACGTCCCAGCACGAGCGCGGAGGGTCCTTGCAATGCCCTGTTGGTGTAAAACACAACGTAGATGTGCGCTTCGCGACCCCCGCGTGCCAGACAACGTCTTCTTGCTAAGTCCTGCAAATTTGCACGTGTTCCATCACCCGTCGCAATGCCCCACGGTTCAACTCCGAAGGGGCGCTGCAGGTCCATTTCGACGGCAACCGCCGTCTTGGCCTGAGCGGAACCACTTGTAATTAAAACAGCCGCCCCGAGGAGAAGGGCATGCAGAAGTTGCCGGCTCGTCCTGCTATGGTTGGCCGATACGATATTGCTGGTTGAGTTTTGGTTCATATATTTCTTTGAGTGGATTTGAGTTTATTTTTGGTTTTGTAGCATTCCGAGAAACTTTGTCAGACGATGTCTTTGGTGTGATTCTTATTTTACGCCTCACCGGGGATTTTCTTCTTCTCACTTGTCCGTCACCACATTGCCACACATTTTTCGCTCACCGCGTGATGGTGCAGTTTTGAAACAAGTTGCGATTTTTGCCTACCCCCCCGCATTCATTGCCTTCCGCAATTCGTCGGCCACGGCCGCCTTCCTGGGTCGGGAACATGCTCTGCATCGGGACTCAGGCGCCGTCCTGACGCAAGCCCTCGCAGGGCTTTCAAGCCGGGGCCGCGATCCGAGGGGCATTGAGCGAGCCATACGTCGCATTCCAACGAGGAGCCTGGGCGGATATCACCGGAAAATTCCGGGTGAAGGGCAGACCTCATCTGGCACGAAGATCCTCAAGCAAGGGTCGGAAGCTTGGGGGCATCGACCAAAAAGGCGCCCCACGCTCTGGCGTGGGGAAGCCGTCGTGTGGCCGGATGGCGTTCTTCGTACAGCGCCTTCGGGGAGTCGAAAGTCGGGTGCGGGCTTCCACGTCCTTCTCTGGGTCGTACTCGACCACCGTTTCGAATTCACGAGAGGAATATCGAGCTTTTTGGGTGATGTCTTGGGCGGGAGAACGTGGCGAATGGACGTGCACCTGATCAGGACGATGGAGGCCCCATCCCGCGCGGATGATGGACGTGGAAGCGGCCATTCCCCAAGCGCGGTCAAGAGCGTCGGTTGGCGGTGGGCCGTGCATTTCGCCCAAGCGATCGCGAGGAACTCCAAGTTTCGGACGTCGCCTGCGACTGCGCCAACTTCGACGACTGCATTCAGGATGAACGGCCCATTCCGGACGCTGCCGCGGCGCGGCGCGATTTCGCGGGCGCGGACGCTGGCCCTGTGCTTCCTCGCGGCGCTCCCCGTCTCCGCCCAGCAACACCGGTTGGCGCATCGGGCTCGAATGGACATCGAGGCACTGGACAGCGTGGCCGGTGGGCAGCAACTGGAGATGGGCATGTTGTTGGAGGGGTATGGATCCCTCGGGCGCTTTTCCTGGGGCGAGTTCACCGGGGCCGAGTCAGCGCGCACATGGATGTTCGAATGGAACGTCCACCGGCACGGATGGACCCGGGGATCCATTCGCTTTGTGCCTGCAAGGAGCGGCGGTCTGCTGCTACGGCTCCGAGGTCCCTGGGTTCCGGACGAAGCTAAACCGGGGTCCATCCAACGGGCGGAGGTGCTGTTTGACTCGGTGGAGGTCACAGGTGCACACCTGTCGAACGGAGGGTTTGAAATCTCGGATGGCGCAGGACGCGCCGTGAACTGGCTGACTCCGGGCCAACCGGCGGTCTTTGAGGAGTCTCTGAGCCGGGAGGGTGTGCGCTCGGCGCGCGTGTGGCACGACGGTTACCACGAGCAGGTGCTTGCGGTGACGGCTGGCCAACTCGTGACGGTATCGGCATGGGCGCGGTCCTGGGCCGGGCCCGAACTCGCCGGCGAGGTGGGGGACGCCGGAACGGGCCGCTTTGATCTGTACTCCGAGACGGTAGCGCTGGACGCGCTCTGCCTCGAGTCGCGTGGGGACGTGCTGTACCGTGCAACGTGGGTGGATGACTCGCCCGATATCTGGGGTAGAACGGAGTTGTCCTGGGCGGGTGAGTTCGGAATTGGGCCGTGGTTCTGGACCCCGTTCGATGTCCGCTTCGTGCCGCGGACATCAGGGGAGGTGAGACTTCATCTGAGGGGACCATGGGCGATGAACCCCGCCGGGCGCGTCCGCGTACAGTCGGTGGAATGGGACGGGTTGGAGGTGACGGGCGCGGGCCCGGTGGATGGCAGCTTCGAGGGTCCGCTACCGCCCGCCGGATGGCGTGACCCGCAACCGGGTGCGACGGCTGCAGTGGTCGCGAACGCACGGGTCGGCCTGCGGACCCTTGTCACCTGGCACGACGGGGGCATGGAGTCCCGGCTGGCCGTGGTGGCGAGGCGGGAGGTCCGCATCCGCGGCTGGGCGCGATCGTCGCGGCCGGTCGAGGAGACGATCCCGACACGATTGGAAGGGGAGAACTCGCCCGCACACCAGGCGGTACGGATGTTCCAACGGGGGGTGAACCTTGGGAATTTCCTTGAAGAACGGCCGGATTCGCTGATCCGTCGCGAGTTCGGGCCGGGCGACTTCGAGCAGATCGCCGCGGAGGGCTTCGACCACGTGAGAATCCCGGTCGCATGGCACCACCATCCGAAGGCGGGGTTGACGAGTTTCGACGTCGCCCCGGACTTCCTTGCTCGGGTGGACGCCGTGCTCGACCAGGTGGCTGCGGCGGGGTTGGCGGCCATTGTGAACTGGCATCACTTTGAGGATCTCATGCGTGATCCGGTCGCGCATGAAACGATGTTTGTGCAGGGCTGGGACCAACTGGGGGCGCATTTCGCATCAAGGCCGGCGGCAGTGGCACTGGAGCTCTTGAACGAGCCGCATGGAATGCTCGGTGGCGAGCAGTTGAACACGCTGCTGGGTGCGGCCCTGGAAGCGGTGCGCGCCCGCGATCCGGATCGCACGGTGTTCGTGGGGCCGGGCGGCTTCCAATCCATTGACCAGCTTCCGCTCCTCAGGCTGCCGGAAGGAGAATCCAACGTCGTGGTGACGGTGCACTGCTACGAGCCGTTTCTCTTCACCCATCAGGGTGCGGATTGGACCGGAGGACTGACACCAGTGAAAGGAATTCACTTTCCCGGCCATCCCGGTTCCCTCCCCCTGCTCCCGCTGGCGCTGCCGGACTGGGTGCGGCAGTGGATGGAGGCGTACGCGTCCATGTCGGCGGAATGCCACCCGGGTTCATCGAAGGCATTCCGTCCCCTGCTGGCATTCGCGGGGGAGTGGGCGCGCGCCACCGGACGTCCGGTTCATGTAGGCGAGTTCGGCGTGTACCGCTCATTTCTTCCGCCGGGCGATTCGGCAATGCGATATCTCGCCGGAATGCGCCGCGCATTGGCCGAGGCCGAACTCCCTTGGTCCCTGTGGGAATGGAAGGCAGGGTTCGGATACTGGGATCCAGCTGCCGCGCGGCCGCATCCGGGCGCGGTCGCGGGGATCTGGGGCCGGCCGGAGATCCGGCGCCAGCCCGCGCAGGCCGTGGTGGTGGATCCAGGATCCGAACTGACGTTGTCTGTCGAGGCAGTCTCGGATCCCGGCGACGGCGTGCTCCGCTATGCCTGGCTTCGGGATCACGAGCCGGTTGCGGGCGCGAACGGGCCGGAGCTGCGGGTGTCGCCGAGCGGGGATGGCCAGTACCGGGTGCGGGTTTCAAACGCAATGGGAGTAACCTTTAGCGCGGCATCCCGGGTGACGATCCACACGCCTCCGCTGCCAGTGAAGTTAACGGCCGTGCGCAGCAGGGACGCAGTCCACCTCAGATGGCTCGCAGAGCACGGACAGAGCTACCGGATCCTCAGGGCGACAAACCTGGCTGGACCGTGGGTCCAGGTGGCGACGGTGATCGGAGACGGCGGCCTCCGCGTGGAGGGGCTGCCGGCCGACGAAAAGGGCGCTCGATGGTTCCGGCTGGCCACCGAGTGACGGTGCGCCTCGTGGTTGTTCAAAAATCCCCTCCCCAGCCCGGTGGCCGACTGGCACCGTGGCCCGCATGCCGGAGACGGGAGATTCGACAACGTCGAGCCAGACGCAGTGGAGTCTGATCTCGCGGGCGCGCGGCGACTCAAACGAGGCGGCTGAGGCCCTTGATAGACTGTCCGTCCGCTATCGTGGCCTCATCTGCGACTACCTTCGCGCCCTTGGTCGCACCTCGGATGCCGAGGACCTGACACAGGAGTTTTTCGCGCGGAAGTTCCTGAGGGAATCGTTCCTGAAGTCAGTCCATCGCGGCACCGGATCGTTCAGGAAGTTTCTTAAACTTTGCGTCAGACGGTTCCTCATTGACCAAACTCGCCGGCGGGTTGCCCCGGGTGAGGGGGGGAGAGACGTAGGGCTTGACGCACAGGACGATTCGGGGACCCCGGTTTGGGAGCTGGGCTCAACCGAACCGGCGGCGGACCGTCAGATGGACCAGGCGTGGGCGCGGGCGTTGATCGCGCGGGCGCGGGAACGGCTGCAGGCGGAGTTTGCGACAGCGGGCAAGGCGGAGCTGGGACGTTGCTTCTTGCGCGAACTGGATGAAGAGCCGGGATTGCCAACCCACAAAGAGATCGGACGGCACCTCGGGATGAGCCAGGGGGCGGTGACGACCTCGTTCTATCGGTTTCGGGAGCGGTTGAAATTCCTGATCCGCGCCGAGGTCGAGCAGACGGTGGACGGAAGTGCTGAGTTGAATGAGGAGCTCCGTGGGTTGAGGGCGGCATTCGCAGCGGGGGAGCACGCTGGAGGGCCAATGTGATCCCGGCGGCGGCAGTTGAGGTCACCGCAGTCTCCGGGTGATGCTCGGCGTCGGAGTTCGTTGAAGTGGATGTCCGCCGGATCCGTTCTGCCAGCAGGGGAGACATGCGAATGCAGCAAAAGCCCAAGCACGAATCCGGATGACAGCAGACCGCTCATGTCCTGTGTGCGGCCGGCCCATCGAGCACGGGCCCTGCGTGGCGTGCCTTCTGGGGCCCGACCCCGATTCCGCAGGCCTCGGTGCACGCCCCCTATGGGAGGACCTTGGCGAGGCGGGCGAAATCTTCGAAGTGATTGACGGGTTTGCCGTGGTGCGTCGGTTGGGTGCGGGCGGCATGGGGGAGGTATTCCTAGCCCGCCAACTGAGCACGGGAAGGGAGGTCGCCCTGAAGCTCCTGCGCGCAACCGTGTCGCCGGCACGGTTCCGAAAGGAGATCGCAGCGCTGGCCGCCCTCCGCCACCCGGGAGTGGTACAAATCCTGCACGTTGGCGAGCACGCGGGGCATCCCTACTTCGCCATGGAATTCGTGCCGGGATCCGACCTCTCGGTACGCCTACGGGAACGGCCCCTGCCCGCGCGCGAAGCGGTCGTTCTGATGGCGTCGGTTGCCCGGGCGATGGAGCACGCGCACGGTCAAGGGTTCCTCCATCGCGACCTGAAGCCTCAAAACATCCTTTTGGGCTTGGATGGCCTGCCCCGGGTCACGGACTTTGGCCTCGCGCGGTTCCTCGGGGAGGCGTCGGCGGACGGCACGACCGTGACGGGTGCCCGGTTGGGGACGCCGTCCTTCATGGCACCCGAACAAGTCTCGGGGTGGCGCGATCTGGAGGGGACGTGGACGGACGTCTACGGGATGGGGGCAACGTTGTATGCGTTGCTGACGGGCTCGGCGCCATTTCAGGCGGACTCGGTGGAGGCCACGTTCCGACTGGTCGTGCACCAGGAGCCGGTGTCGCCGCGGCGGCTGCGACCCGATCTGGACCGGGACGTTGAGACTCTGGTGCTGGGCGCGCTCACCAAGGAGCCTACGTCGCGATACCAGACGGCCGCGCAGTGGGCGGAAGAGCTGGAGCGGTGGTTGCGAGGCGAGCCGATCCGGCGGCGGCCAGCGGGTCTGGCGACGCGACTGTGGAAGTGGGCGCGTCGGAAGCCGGCGGTGGCGGCCCTGGCGACAACCATCGCGGGGGTGACGGCGTTGGGAGCGGCTGGCGTGCTGTGGCAATGGCGGGAGGCGAAATTGGCGAGCGTTAACCTGGAACGGTCAAACCTGCGCGCCACGTCGCTGCTGGCAGCTCAAAGCCGGGAGCTGAAGGAACCCCTGCGCGCCTTGGCGTTGCATCTGCGCTCGGTTCCATCCGACCGGTCGGCGGCCGTGGTATTGCTCGACCGCCTGTCGCGGGAGCCGTTTCCGTTTCCGATCATGGAGATCGGGCCGGCATCCGGCGGGCTGGCCACCGTGCGTTGGTCGTCAAATTCTGGGTGGCTGGCACCCCTGTTCCAGTCGGGCGGAGGCGACGCAGTCGGGGCGCGTGTGTGGAGTGTGGCCGCGCGCCGGTGGGCCGGCCCGGAGCGCCAGTTGGGCACGCTGCCGGGCGAGGCCCGTTTCAGCCCGGACGGCGAGTGGTTCGCCACCTCGTTCTCCGAGGGAGTCCGACTTTGGCGTGCGCCCGGCCTTGACCCCGCGGGCGCAGCTGTAGATGACGGTCCCGGAGGGGCGGAGTTTGCATGGCATCCCCTTAAGCCGGAACTTGTCACGTGGGACGGGTCCGGGCGCCTGATTCGAATTCGGGCGACAGACCGGTTTCATTCCTGGACGGCGACAGTTGACGGGACGCCTTCGTGTGTGGCGTTCGCCGGGAATGGTTTCTGGGTGGCGATCGGACTGGCGGCCGGGGGCGTCAGGGTGTTGAACGCGGACAACGGACGGGAAGAGCGCCGGGTTGACACGGGCCCGGGGGCGGTACTGGCGGTGGCGTTGGATCCAGATGCGTCGAATCTGGCAGTGCTGAAACAGGCCGGCACCGATTCCCCGGCGATGAGCCTGATCCGGCTGGGGGACGGCGACACGCTCGGGCCATTTGACAACATCGAGGGGATGGCATTTTCGCCAGACGGCGTGTGGTTGGCAGGAGTGGGCACAAGGCCGCTAATTCTGAAGGTCGCGTCCGGCGAGCGGCCACCCCAACCGGCGGGCGAGCGCCTTGTTTCGACGCACGCATGGGTGGGCCCGGGATCCGGGCTCGTTTGGGCGGTCGGGGATCGCTCAGCACACATTCGTCGCACCGCCTCCGGGGAAGCATCGGCCCATCCTGTCTGGCATCCGTCCGTGATCGAGGATCTGCAGCCGTCGCCAGACGGCACGATGCTTGCCATTGTGGATTTCTCCCAAACGGTCTCGGTCTGGCGTGCCGAGGTGCCGGTGCTGGATCCGATGCGGGTTGAAGGAGCGCGGGTCCTCGCGGTGCATCCGGAAGGATCCCTCCTGGCCACCGGCGGCGGCGACGGCGCGGTGCGATGGGTGTCAAACAACGGACTGGGGCCTTGGAACGAGGCGGTCCTGATGGAAGGTGCGGTGGGTGCGTTGCGGTTCAGCTCGGGTGGGCGGTGGCTGGCGGCGGGCACGGCCAAGGGAGACGTCCGGCTGCTGGCGGGCGGGATCGGAGGCGCGGTCCGCCAGCTGGAATGGGACGCCGGCACGGTGCGCGCCCTGGCGTTCAGCGGGGACGAGGAGGTGCTCGCCGTGCTGGGGACGAAATCGTCCCTGCGCTTCTATCGGACCGCAGATGGCGCTCCGTTGGGTCCGGTGATCGCGGTGGAAAGTGGCCGGGAGTCGCCGTTCGGTTCGGGGAGTTGGACGGTGGAATTCCAGCCCGGTACGCGGCGTGCCGCGGTGGGCAGCTACAGCCGGATCGTCACGTTGTGGGACGCGGCCGGCTCGAACCTCGTCCAGGAGATCCGCCATCCGGCGGGCGGCGTAATGCGCATCGTCTTTGACCCTCGCGGCGAATGGATGGCCACGGGCTCGATGGACGGTTTCGTGCGGATTTGGAACACGAAGGGATGGACGGAGCGCTTCCCGGCGATGAATCACGGGGCCTCGGTGACGAGCATGACCGCCCGCCCTGGAGGCTCGCTCCTCGCCTCCGCCGGAGCCTCCGGCGAGGTTCGGTTGTGGGACGTCCGGACGGGCGCCGCCACCGTTGCCATGCGGTGGCCGCACGAAGGCAGCGGGGACTGGTCCCGGGAGATCGGCTTCAGTCGCGCCGGAGATCGGCTGGCGTCGGTCTCGGTGTCAGGAACGGTGCGCGTGTTTGATGTGGCGAGCGGGGCCCAGTTGATGAAGCCATGGGGGTTCGACAGGTCGGCCGGATCGTTGGCATGGTCGGGCGATGGCCGCGTGCTTGCGGTGGCCTTGGAGTCTGGGGAGGGGCGGTTGATTCGGCTGCCAAAACCGGACCAGGATGCGCCGCGCTGGTTGTGGCGACTCGCCGATGCTGCCGCGGGGAATGTACCGGGCTCGAACGCTGTTTCCGAATGGGAAATCTGTCGTCGAGAGGCCTTGGGTGCGGGTTCAACCGGATTCTACCGTCGTTGGGCGGAGTGGTTCTTCGAGGGCCGTTTCACCGGGGCTCAACCCGGTTGGTGATCTTGAGGTCTGCGATCGCGAAGGCGCGACAACCCCAGACGCCTTGAACTCGTTTCGACTCGGCGGATCTGGTGCCCTCAAGGCGCATGGAGATACACCGGATCCCACACACGATGCCTACCATCGTGTTCACCTGGCAGGCCCAAACTTCAAAATTGGAGAGCTTGGCTTTGCCATGGATCGTGGCCCGCGCTTCCGCCAACCTCCCCCCGAACGCCGCCCTGTGGCGGCACCGATTCTCACCGATCCTCCTGCTGACCGCCGCCAACGCCCCGGAAGACCGACTCGGGCGGCTGCGGCCGCTGGCCGACGCGGTCCCGCAGGCTGCGGGCCAGTCAGTGCCACAGAAACCAAACCGCCACGTTCGCAAGGATGGGGCAACGGTGAAAAGTCGGGGTAAGAGCCACGCGCGGCGCCCAGGAACGTGAGCGACAGGGCACGGAATTCCTCCCCGGGAGCAAGTCCAACGATCCCCGGTCGTGAACTCACCCAATATCCGAACCGGCATCCCTCCAACCGCCTGTCTTGCAGACGGTTCAGGCCCCCTGCCCTCGTCGTGATACTGATCTCACGGCAGCGCCTCACAATGCCCGTCATGGCTGCACCGTGTTATCCGACATGGTCCCGGCATACCAATCGTGTTGACAACACGTTGCCCAAGTCCCAACCCTTCTAAATATCAATATCACGACGCCCCTCCCGCAGCTTGATCGCACTGCTAAGCCACTCATCACGCCACAGACCATGAAGCCGCTTCGCGTCATCTTACTGACTGTCGGAGTGCTGACGGGGGCGTTGCTTGGCCTTCCGCTGTTGATTGGCGTCTGGCTGCCTGATGTCATCACAGCGTCCGAGCGCACACTTGCAGAGCAGCATCTCGATAGCGGACATGCGTTTCGAGTCGTGCAGTATTGGAATCGTGTGGATTTCTACTCGACCGAGTTGCGTGTTACTTCGCCAGACGGAGGCACCGAGACCCACACCCTAGACGGCGACGACAGCAAGAGTTGGCGGTTGCCCTTGGTCATTGATGGGCAGCACCACACAGCTGCGGTAACCTTGGGGGGTGGGCGCGTCAGAAAGGTAGATTGGAAATGAGATCCGCGTGGCCTAACAGGGCAGAACGAGGCGGTGGTGGACAACCGTCTACCCGCCCCGGGTTCAAATGACCCCCTGGACTACAACTTTCAACCCTGTTGCGGAGCGGCGCTTCCGGTTGCCAGTGCCACACCGCGATCTTCACGGTCAACGATCGAGCGACGACCAAGTACATGAAAAGATAC
>JAHCBB010000061.1 GCA_019634635.1 Verrucomicrobiia bacterium | reverse complement strand
AAAGGCCCCGGAAATCAGCTCGAATCGCTCCGGCGACGCCAGCGGCGTCCAACCGTCAATGGACGGCGGGGCGCCTGTGTTCAGTAGGATCACCCGGAACGCCGTCGTCGCCGACAGGGGTGGTTCCCCGTCGTCTGTCACGCGGATCACCACTTCGTTGGTCAGCCGCGGGTGGCCTGAGGACGGGACCCACTCGACCAACCCCGAGGGCGACACCGTCAATCCCGACGGCCCTTCCACGACATCAAGGGTGAGGCTCTGCGCCGGCAGGTCGGAATCCCAAGTATACACCAAAACTGACAACGCCTGCCCCGCCGGCAGATAGAGGTCATCACCGCTCCATTCTTCAGTTTTCGAGATCCAGATCCCGGGAGGCGAGTTCACCTCGGTCACGGTCAATTCAAACATCTGTTCTGTGGTCAGATCGGCCGCGTCCACCACCCGGACACGTACCCGGTAAACGCCCGGCCCCTGGTCCTCGCTTGGCCTCCATCGAAGGACCCGATCGGCTCCCACGGACATCCCAAGCGGGGCCTCTACAAGCAGCAGCCCCAAGCCCTCGACCGGCTCATCCGGATGCCCGGGCTCCAGCGCAATCGCTAGGAGGCTCAACTCAGGGATCGTCCGATCCGCGATCGGAGCCAGTGTTGGACCCGGGACCGCCAACGCGAACGTGGCGGTGACCCGCCGCGGCCCCGTCATGGCCAGCGTCACCGGGGTCCCCACACCCTCGACATCGCCACTCCATCCGGCAAACGACCACCCCGGCCAGGGCTGGGCATTCAGTTGGACGCTCTCCGTGCCCTCGAATGCCATGCGTGGCGGATTCGCCTCGACCGTGCCCCCACCGACGGTGTCCACCAGCAGCGTTGAGCGTCCGGACTCCAGCGGTACAAAGATGCCGGTGATCGAGGGGTTCGAATTCGTCACCGTCAGCACCCAGCCGATCTTGGACTGGCTGCTCCACTGCGGTTCCCAAAGTCCGAGGTAATTCCCGGGTGCCGGACGAGGAATTACCTTCACCCGCGAGCCGTATGGATGGATTTCCCCAGACGGTTCCAGTAGCAAATCGCCCGATCCCACGCTGCTCACCGTCACCCGCGTGCCAAATCGAGCGACCAACGAAAGTGGCCGGGTTACCTGGATCGTGATCGTTGGCGAGGAACCCGAGTAATCTCCGCTCCACCCCAGGAAGGTCCACCCGGGCAGAGGAGTCGCGGTCATAGTGGCCCATTCCCCTTCCAAGTACACCCCATCGCCACTAATGGAGCCTCCTCCAGATGACACCGTGACAGCATACTCTGGGATCGGCTCGAAATTCGCGATAACGCTCTTCGACCTGTCCATCAGTACTGCGGCGGACGGAGCCGTCCCGCCAAGGTCTCCATCCCATCCCACAAAACGCCATCTTGGGGCCGGGACGGCTCGGGTGATGACGGTCTCGCCATCCTGATAGGCGTCTTCCCGCGGCGCCACATAGACGACGCCATTCCCCACCGAAGACCCCTGAATCGTGTGAGGTGTTGCAATCCTCTCGAATACCGCACGAACCCGTTTGCTGGAATCCATGGTCAGCAGGCCTGTCTCTTCGGTTCCCACAAGGTCGCCCTCCCAGCGGAGGAACCTCCAGCCAGCGTTCGGAATTGCGGCTGCGGAGACCTCCACCCCTTCAAGGAATTCGGGCCCCTCAGGAATCAGAAGAATGCTGCCCCCCGATTCAACCTCGGTAGCGATCTCAAACCGCACCGGATCTGGGATGTTCCCAACTCGAATGCTGATCGGACCCAGCATTGCACTTTCTGACAGGTCAGCGCTCACGCCAAGAGCACGGACAACGATATTCGAAGACAACAGAAACGGCTCAAGAAACTCTGCCGAATCCAACCTTGGCGTTAATCCATCGAGCGTATAGAATACTCTTCCCCCCGAAAAGCCGGATTCAAGCTGCACCAGGCTGCCCGCCTTGAACTCGCCATCTTCGAACACATCTGATCCCGCAACTAAAACAAGCGGTGTCTTTTCCGGAATGATCCGAACTTCAAATGAATCGGAAGCACGCCCGAATTCACTCACCACCTCGAACCGGTAGACGCCTCTCAAAGTGGGGCCAATACTCGACGCAGACAGTGATGCATTGGTCTGCCCGACCAAAACGCTATTGTTTTGGTACCATTGGTAGGCCTTGACGCCAGGACCATAAGGGTTCCCCAATAGACTTAAATCTTCTCCAAGGTTATACACAGATTTTGCAGAGGTAACTCTACAGGATGGAGGAAACTTGCCGTCACCATGGTTCGCGGTATTTCTGATATTTTGACGCTCAAGCGGCCAAGGAGAAAATGCAGGGCCTACTGAAGAGCTATTTACCGCAATCAACCCGTCACTTGCCCCAACCAGAAGGAGGCCATTTTCCGCGATCATTGGAGCCGATGTTACGGGATTCGGATGACGGTACTCCCATCGCTTGGCGCCCGTCGCTGCGGAAAGCGCAACTATTCTTCCAAATTCACCAAAATCAGCCTCTTGAAGATTCCCGGAAACATACAAGATTCCGTCGTCCCCGAGTGCCAGCCTTTTTCTGCGGGCATCCAGCGATGAACTCCAAAGCCTTCGTGCGGTGTTGGAGTCAACCGCGTAAATTGATTCTGCCCCAGCATAATAAACAACACCGTGCCCCACCACGGGGACTTCCCCATCGGGAAATACGGACATGTCCACGTCTGAGTTTACAATTTGAGAGCCGAGTAGAAAATGCTGTGTATAGCTATAAATCCTTTCAATTTCATCATACTGCTGTCCGTTTCTGGAGCCATGAAGCAGACCATGATCACCCAGCGCCGACACAGTGCCTAAGAGGGCTCCCCCGAGAAGGCTTCCCTGCGAACTACTCCCCCAACCATCGCTCGAGTAAAACTGACTCCAATTATAATTGTATATTTGATTCTGGCTTCCGTCAATCAGAATTTCGAACGCTCCCCAATCGCCGCCTCCCTCCCAATCAAAACGCCCGACAATTCGGCTCCAATTCTGGGACAGATTGGAGCCGCTTATAATGGATCCAGTTGTCGAATAAATTGTGGTGGATTGTAGTGACAGCTCCGTGTAAGGCCAATCAGGGGTATCAACGAACCTCCGATGGAGTAAAACAAGATTCCCTTCAGACGAAAGTGCAATTTTGGCGGATCGTTCCGGTGTCGGAATCGCCAATGCCCACAAGGTGCCACCAGTTTCCGAGCTGATTCCGGATAGCGTCGGTTGGTTCAAGTGGAAGACTTGACCGTTCGTTCCCACCAAGACGGAAAGTGTCGAGGATGCCGATCCCCTCCACTTCACGCCTCCCGTCTCCGGATGCAGCGCCAAGAGCTCCTCGGCGCCCCCGGCGTAGATCGTGCCGTCGGGGCCGATGGCCGGGGTGGCCACCGGACCTTTCAGCGGGACCTGCCACCGCAGCGTGCCCGGCGCGCCCGCGGCGTGTGCGGGGGACGTCAACAGGAACAGCAGCAGCAGCGTCAGCAGGGCGCAAACGGCCTGGATGGGTCCGGGGTGGACCGGTGGATTTTGAGCGGACTTCAGTGCTTGGGTGAGTTGTGGAGCCATGGGGACGGGGTGGGTTCCGGGGGGTTGGATAAAAGGGGCTTCAGGCGGACGTTTCTTTTCTCGCAAGCATGCAACGGGGGGTCGGACTTCCGCAGTCCGGGGATGTTGTTTGCCTGGGAAGGCCTGACGATGGGGACCATCACCCCTCATTTGTCGCGTGCCGATGCCCAGGTCAAGCCCTGAGTCGGATTCATCGCAATTCGTTGGGTCCTGGGATGGGGACCGGGTGGGGCTGGCGTCCTGTCGGGCGCGTTCAGATTTGGGACCACGACGGACCACGTCACCGTCAGGCAACCCCACGCACCGCCTTGCAAGAGGGTGTCGGCGCACTCCAAAAGCGGCGGAGGGCCGCCGCACTCCAGGACGCTCCGCGCAGGCCGAAACGAACCGGCCCAGGAGGCGTGGATGGGTGTCCAGCGGCCTCGGATTCCGTCGCTCCCGCGACGTGCGGGAGGGGCACACAGGCCCCGTTCCCTCCGGATTCGCGTTTCGATTTGGCCGGCCGGCAAAACGCTGGCGTCCGGAAAAGTTCCGGGCGTAACCTCCGCGACCGGGCGCATTCACTATCTCCCCATGGCTGAGCCTTCCAAATCGGCAGACCTCTACGTCGGAGTGGACCTCGGCGGCACCAAGATCCTGTCCGGTGTCTTCTCACCCCAGCTGAAGCTGCTCCAGACGGCCAAGCTGAGCACCAAGGCCGACCGCGGTTTCGAGGCGGTGCTGGAGCGGATTGAACGTTGTGTCCGCGATGCCGTGGATGAGGCGGACATGAGCGTCAAACAGATCCGCGCCATCGGCATCGGCGCCCCCGGGGCCATCAACCCCGAGAACGGCGAGGTGATCTTCGCCCCCAATCTTGACTGGCGCGAGGCCCCCTTGAAGAAGGAACTCGAAAAGCGGCTGGGCGTGCCGGTGTTCGTGGAGAATGACTGCAACGCCTGCGCCCTCGGCATCCACGAGGTGGAGCTCAAGGGCAAGCCGCGATCCCTCCTCGGGATCTTCCTCGGGACCGGCATCGGCGGCGGGCTGATCCTCAACGGGGAGGTTTATCGCGGCTTCAACGGCACCGCCGGTGAGGTCGGCCACATGGTGCTCCAGGTGGGCGGTCCGAAATGCGGCTGTGGCAACAACGGGTGCTTCGAGGCCCTCGCCAGCCGCACCGCCATCTTTCGCGACATCCAGCAGCGCGTGAAGGACGGCCAGAAGACCATCCTGTCGGAATGGCTGGGCGGCGACCTGGCGGAACTCCGCAGCGGCGACCTGCGCAAGGCCATCCGCAAGGGGGACAAGCTGGTGGAGCGGGTGATCGAGGATGCGGCCGAGTTCACCGGCATCGCCGTCTCCAACCTGATCAACATCCTGAATCCCGAGGTGATCGTGCTCGGCGGCGGGGTGATTGACGCGCTGGAGGATGAGATGATGGCCATCGTGATCGAGACGGCGCTTGACTCCGCCATGCCCGGCACCACCCGCGGCATCGAGATCCTGGCCTCGGAGTTGGGGGACAACGCCGGCATCACCGGCGGCGCCGTGCTCGCCCGCCGCCGGGCGAAGTAGTTGCCGCCCCCCCGGCCCCCGTGCCGATGGGCTCCTGCATCGGTGGGGCAAGGCCCCGGTGACCAAGGGACAGGTCCGTGGTCACCGCCACTCTTGCATCGGTGGGGCAAGGCTCCTGCCGCGCCGTACGCGGAACCGCGAACCCACCCCATGCGTCACCGCCGCTGGTGGGGACGCGTTTCACCGAGACCGCAACTTCTGCCGCTGGGCGTGGGGGGTCACTGCCGGGAACGAGGGAAGTCCCGACGGGCGGATCCTTCCCACGTTCTCCAAAGCAGTGACCAAGGGACAGGTCCGTGGTCACCACCACTCTTGCATCGGTGGGGCAAGGCTCCTGCCGCGCCGTACGCGGAACCGCGAACCCACCCCATGAGTCACCGCCACTGGGAGTGACGCGCTTCACCGAGTCTGCAACTTCTGCCGCTGGACGTGCGGGGCACTGCCGGGAACGGGGGAAGTCCCGACGGGCGGATCCTTCCCACGTTCTCCAAGGGGTCCTTCCCGGGCGCAGCGGCATTGAAATGGGGCGCGGTGAAACACGCCCCTACCCACCCCGGTGACCAAGGGACAGGTCCGTGGTCGCCGCCACTCTTGCATCGGTGGGGCAAGGCTCCTGCCGCGCCGTACGCGGAACCGCGAACCCAGCCCATGCGTCACCGCCGCTGGTGGGGACGCGCTTCATCGTGTCCGCAACTTCTGACCGTGCCGCTTCCAAAGACGATGGCTTGAGCGACGCGGCACAGGCTCGCGTCGCGGGCGCGGCTCCTGCAGGGTGTCCCCCATGAGAACCTGGCTCGCACTGCTGATGGCCATCGGGACGCTGACTGGGAGCGCGGTGACCGCCGGAACGACGTCCACCGGCATCCTGGTGGAGCGCTTGTTTGGTCCGGAAATCCCCACCGGCGACTACAAGCATCCCGCCAGCATCACCGAACTGGAGAACGGGGACCTGTACGTGGTGTTCTTCAGCGGCCAGGGCGAGTACCAGGACAACGCCGCCGCCGTGTTCGGTTCGCGATTGAAACGCGGCTCGCGACGCTGGAGCCGGCCCGAAGCGATCGCCCGAAACCCCTTTCACTCCCTGGGCAACGCCGTCGTGTGGCAGGCCCCGGATGGCGTCGTCTGGCTCTTCTACGTCGCACGGTACGGGGAGCTCTGGGATAGCTCCCGGATCGCCGCCAAAATTTCCCGGGACGGGGCACGCACCTGGTCGGACTCCTTCCAGTTGACCTTCGAGCCCGGCACAATGGTGCGGAACCGTCCGGTGGTCCTTGAGGATGGCGGGTGGCTGCTCCCGGTATACCACGAGGTTGGCGACGATCCGGAACTCACCGGACCGGACTGCACTTCATTTTTCATGAGGTGGGACCCGGCGGACCGGCGTTGGTCCGAGTCCAACCGGGTCCGTTCGCGCCTCGGCAACCTGCAGCCAGCCCCTGCCGTGATCTCCGGGAACCATCTGGTGGCCTTCTGCCGCCGCGGCGGCGATTACGAGGGGCGTCCGGACGGGTGGCTGGTACGCACGGAATCCCGGGACGGAGGCCGGACATGGTCCCCGGGTGAGGACTCGGAGTTCCCGAATCCGAATGCGGCGGTGGATTTTCTACGGCTCCAAAGCGGGCGGCATCTGCTGGTGTACAACCGAAGCTTTTCCGAGCGGACTCCTCTGTCCGTCGCCCTGTCGGCGGACGGTGCAGCCACCTTCCCGTGGCGTCGCGATCTGCTGGACGATCCCGCGGGCGACTATGGCTACCCAACCGCCATTCAGACCCGCGACGGGCGCATTCACGTGATCTTTACGTCGGACGAGCGCCGGGTGGTGCGACAGGCCGTGTTCAACGAGAGGGCAATCCTCGGATCGGAAGAATCCGCCGCCAAGACCGGCCCTTGAGCGGGAATCCCGAGGTGGAGAGGCACCTGGGGATGGGTACCGGGGGGTGCCCCTGCAGGGAACGGGGGAAGATTCAATGGGCAAGGGCCCCGAGGACCTGTCCCTGTGTCGGATTGATGCCCGGATTCAGCAGAGCGAGCCAGAATAACCTGTCCCTCTGTGCCCTCCCAATGACCTGTCCCTCTGTGCCCCCCGAACGATTCTTCCCGGACGCAGCGGCGTTGAAGTGGGGCGCGGTGAAACACGCCCCTACCCCCCGGTGACTAAGGGACAGGTCAAGGGTCACCTGCACCCGGTGACCAAGGGACAGGTCAAGGGTCACCTGCAGCACCCGGGTTTCCGGATTTCAGGGACTCCCTCATGGCCCACGCTTCGATTTCCCAGTGGGTGATCTGGCGCGGGCTGCCGTTCGAGGTCTGGGGGGTGCTCACAATCGGGCGGAATTGCCAGGAGCCGGGATCGGGAACGCGGTCGAGTCCGCCCAGGAGCCGAAGCGACTCCAACGCGGCCCAGGTGTCGGGCGCATCGCCGGGAATGAAGAGTTCGGGACGCATCCGGACGGGGCCAAACAGACCCTGACCCCGGTGCAATCGAAGCACACCTTCGATGCAGGCGGTGCGATCCATCCGGTCGAGGGCCCCGAGCGTCGAGAGGATGACGAGCACATCGTGCGTGTCCCGCAGCGGTCCTTGGAATCCGATCCAGAACAGTCCGTGAAGACCCTCCCTATCGGAAAGTGGGCGGCGCCCGGCCAGCGTGTTTCCGGGAAGGACCTGATGGGCGCGCAGTGTTTCCACAATGGGTCCAGCATCGAACAGGTCGAGCAGTTCGAAGGCCTGCAGGGTTCGCAGCCGCCAGGCGAGCTTATTGACATCGAGGATGGTGTGATCGCTGTTGGCGACCGGGTGCTCAGCCAGACCTCCGATAGACCGGCGAAGCGCTGGATTGGCGTCGCGCCACCATTGGCGGAGCGCAGCGGGGTTGACCCCTTCCTGCTCCAGCTCGGTCCGGGTGATCCAATCGGACAGAAAGGCCCGTTGGACGACCGGGTTCAGGAGGAGCGATGAACACAGCAGATCCCGACGCGCCGCCGGCGGTGTATTCGTGGGGATGAGTGTCTCCCAAAGCGCAGCGCGGACCACCGGCCACGCGTCGCCCAGGGATTCCCGGGACGGCAGGAGCGCGCCGTAATGAATCAGGCTTTGAAAACTGAGCCAAGGATCGCCCGGCGTGACGTTCGTCTGACCGGGCAAGGGAGGTGGCGTCGTGGCGACCAAGGCCAGCGTGGCCGACAGTTCCCGCGGTGTCGCGTCCACAGGCCGGAGGTGGAATCCCGGAATCGGCGGATGCCGGTTGCGCTGGCTGAGACTCCATAGCAGGACCTGGCTCAGGGCCACCATCGCGATGGCGATGCCAATGACCCGGAGTCGCCACTTGCCTGCGCGCGATTGACGGGGAACGACCTTGAACACCTCGGATTCCGGCTGCTGCCCGATCCAGCGTTCGGCGGCGGCGGGCCCCTCGGTGAGCAACGCCACCCAGGCTGCCTCCGTCGCCCTCTCCACGCGTTGCTCAAGTGCGGTCACCGCGGCTTCGCCGGCCCGTCCCAGGGCCCGGGCATCACGGGTGCCCAGGGAAGCCCGGACTGAACCGTCGGCCCGAAGCGTCAGAAGCGATGTCCGATTCCAGAATAGGGAGGGCACGGGAAGGGCCTGGATGAACCGGATCCCCGCGAGCCGGAGATCGAGTTGATCCCCGCGCCAGCGGAAATCGACCGCCAATTGCCGCTGCCCGAGGAACTGTGCCATGGCGCGCTGTTCAGGGCGGGTGACACACTTCCGACCAGGCGGTTGGGAGCATCCCAACTCTGGCAGCACGTCGTTGTGGGCGCGCAGGAACAGGCTGAGATCCATGCGCGGCGAGTAGTGAGGCGTCTCGAGGGCCATCGGGATGAACGCCGCAAGGCCAAACCAACCCAGTGCGGTCGGAGGAAGGACACCGAATGCGGTCAGCCAGAACCCGAGCGCCACCAGGAGCAAGGCGAGGGCGCTGAGCCCCGCTCTCTGGGCACCCAGGAGCCGTGCCGTCCGCTGAGCGGAGAAAGACAGGATGGACAGGACCACCGCGAGTTCCAGGGACAGACCCCGTGGACCCGCAATCCGGGTCAGGACCAGTTGATGGATCGCAATTCCCCCAAACACCGCGGGCAGGATCCATCCCATCCGACGCATCGAATCGCGATGCTGACGGGCGCGGAATCCGTCGGGATCCCGGAAGTTCCCCTGTTCCTCCCGTCCCAGCCAGCGCTGGAACAGAAAGGCGGGGATCAGGCCGAAAGCCATGGAAAGAAGTGGGAGCAGGCTGGCGAACGGCAGCTTGGCGGCGAGGCCCGATGCCCACGACCCCAGGCTGCCCAGAAGTCCCGCCCCGGCGAGCGGGGTCGCCGATCCAGCGGGTAGAATCGCCATGACTCCGGGGACGAACTGGTCGGGTGGCCGCAATTTGCCGAGCGACTGTTCCAGTTCCCGCTCCAGTTGTTCCCGGAGCGCGGTTCGGGCCCGATGCAGGCGCGTCCGGAAGGCGCCTTCCGACAGGGATGACGCCGCCGCCGCCTCGGCGATGCTTTTCTCTTCGAGATAAAACAGGATCAGGCACTCACGGTGAACGGGGGGCAGTTGTGACAGGCTGTTCCGAAGCGTGTCTCCTGTGAACCGGCCTCCCGGACTGCCGGTGGCGGGGGTCGCTTCCGCAGCGGGATCGGATGGTTCAAGCGCCCACCGTTCCCGCTTCTCCAGTTCCCGGCGATGTCGCAGGCCCAGGTTGGTCGCTGCATTGCGGGCAATGGCGGTGATCCAGGTGGCAAACTTCCGGCCCTGACGGAGATAGTTCAGGTGGCGGAAACCCCTGATGAAGGCCTCCTGGGCCGCCTCCTCGGCCAGGTGCGGATCCCCAAGTCGGGACCAAGCCACGGCATAGACCCGGCGGGAGTGACGTTCCACCAATTCACGGTAACGCTCCCGGTCGCCCGACTGGATGGCGTCCACTGCCCGGGCATCCAGGTCCGGCTGATCCATCGTTTCCGACATTGACTGGGCATTCATTTCATCCCGCAAGACAACGCTTGCGAGGAAACGTTACCGAGGTGCAGGGGGCGCTGGACGCCCGCCTTCATCAATTTCCCCGGGCTCGGAGGGAAATGGCACGCAACGGCGTGACGACGCGAAGCAAAAACAAGCAGGGAGTAGAGGGAAACAGGTTGGGGATGTGTTGGTGCACCTTCCAAGCCATGCCGATTCTGGAGTCCTTCGCCGGATCCTCCCTCACTCACTCCTTTGTGCGCGTTCGGGGTAATGCCACCCGTCGGGCGCTGAGGACGCGGTGATGTGCCATCGCGGTCGGGCTTCAGTGATTCAGCAGGAATTCCGGCGAATTCAGCAGCACCCACATCCCATCTTCGGTGGCTGTCGGACGCAGATCTGCGGATGGATGTCGTGTCCCCGCTGGTCCGCCACCACTTCCGGGGGGGTGGAAGCCGCGGCCTCGGCTTTGGTGGGGCAAGGCTCCTGCCGCGCCGTGCGCGGGACTGCGAGTTGACTTGGTGGGGACTCCACAGACGCACGGCTCAC
>JAHCBB010000060.1 GCA_019634635.1 Verrucomicrobiia bacterium | reverse complement strand
AGACCGGATCCAGTATTCCTGTGGGATCAAGCCGTGCGATACGGTTGCGCACCTGGCCGCCGAGCTGAGTGAAATCACCTCCTACCAGAATCCCGCCATCCTCCTGGAGGGCAAGCGCGAGGACGGAGCCGTTGGCATTGGGATCAAACGACGTATCGAGCGTGCCGTTCGGATGAAGGCGTGCCAGCCGGTTTCGTGGCAAACCCCCAACTTGGGTGAATTCGCCGCCAATCAGAATCCTTCCGTCATCCTGCAATACGACGATGTTGACCGTTCCATTCACATTGGAGTTGAAGGCGGTGTCGAGCTCCCCATCAACAGTAACCCGGGCGATGCGATTCCGCGTTTGGCCGGCGACCTCAGTGAACTGGCCGGACAAGATGATCTTCCGATCGCTTTGAACATTAAGTGTAACAACCCGTCCATTGACGCCCGGATCGAAGGATGGATCAAGCACGCCATCGAAATCCACCCGGGCAATGTGATTCCGAGGCATTCCAGAAACTTGCGTAAAGTCGCCTCCCATTAAAACCTTGTCATCGAATTGCACTTCCAACGCGTACACGGCTGCGTTCGCATCCGGGTTGAAGCCGTCTTCCAATACTTGGGAGCGAGCCGGGAAGGCAGTCAAAAGTGAGATGCAGCCAAGAAGTGCGACGATAGGTTTGCAAAAACTCACGGGGACGCGCTCTGCGGCAGCGTTTGGAGCATTGAGGATGTTGTTGAGCATATCGCTTTGTACTGAGTGTATTGCCAATGAGACAGATCCAAGGCGATCAGCACCGTTTAGGCTGGTCTCTCCGCAACTCCACGAGACTTCCCCCGTCGGTGTCAAAGGTCCGGGCGTAGAGGTCCCCGATGGCGATGGTGCCCTCAGTGCGGGCCTCATTGGCCAGTTGCCCGCCTGTCTCAGCGCCAGGCGTGATGATGGTGCCCGGCATCTGCAGGTCATCCACGCGGTCGTTGCCAGTGCCGCCTGCCAGGTTGGAATTCACGTCCCGGGTGATGGTCCCGGATGCGGTGGCGACATAATCGAGCCGGGCCGAGGAGGTGCTGGAGGACCTGGAGCGAGACGCCCGGCCGACCAGGTTCTGCGCATCGTCAAAGACGCGGATGTGCGGAGCGAACGCGGTGCCACCGCTGGTCTGGCTGGCCCGGAGGAAGACATGGTCGCCGGCGGAGACGGTGAAGGTCCAAGTGTCGGTGTTCCCGGCGGGCGAAAGGGCGTCGGAGCGGTTGCCGCCGTTGGCGAGGGCGGTCTGCGCCAGCCCGGTCTGAGACAGGTGCAACGCCAAAAGCGGGGCCAAAAGGCAGGAGGCCAAGAGCCGCCTGGCGAAACACCCGGCAAATATTCCTCGTGAAGCCAGTGCAACCCACGGGAGCGGCCCGCCTGGCGTGAGGCCGAGGAGGGATGGAGTGTCGGAGATCCTTTCGAGGCCGTTTCCGGGGTGCTGGTTTGATTTCATGACGAGGTGATGCGTTCTTAAGTTTGCCCCAGCTTGTTGACGCTTTCCTGCTGCGACTGGTTGCCGAGTTTCATCTCCTCCGCCACGATCCAACGACCGGCGCTGCGACTCCTGGGATGGCGCGGGTCCGAGGCAATGGAATGCCAGACGTGATGTCGAGAATATCTTTCGCGCACAGCTACCGCGTCGACTCAGATCATTGAAGTTGGCTGACACATACACTCCAGCAGTGGATGACGCGACGAAATAGCTGCTGTGATCGGCGTCGTAGGTAATACCGCTCAGACCGACATAGACATCGGCTGGTATGCCCGACGTGACGGCCTTCTCCCAATTCGTTTCGCCAGGCGTGAGCCTGTAAAGCGCTGAGGCTCCTGTCGTGCCCCGTGGATCGGTGCCCAGCCAGACGTAGCCGTTGTCAAGCTTCACAAAATTCAGGACGAGGTTTGTCAGCGTGTATGCTGTGGTTCCTTCCACGATATTGATCACCTCAAAACTCGTTTCATCAGTCGTGCGGTAAACCCCGCTGTCGCCGCCGAAGCGAAACACGTACAGATATTCTCCATCCGTCGCCATTGGCCCCACGCTTCCAGTCCGGCCAGGGAAGTTGGTGCTGATGTCCGTCCAAATCTGGGCCGACACGACAGTGGCCGGGATGAGGCAGGCAACAATGAGCATCTGGTTCATGGAGTTTCAGTTTGTGCGAAATGCGGTTTCCACCCTGCAACGCCACGGCTGGACAAGTGTTTCGCCTGGGAACTTCGGCTGCGTGGGCGGACGCAGGCGAAAGAAGGGATTGCCGGGTTCCACGGAAATTGTGGTTCGCGCATTGAGGCCGTTGTCGCTCACTGGAGAATTCACCGGGCACGCTATTCTTGGAAGCCATTTCACGGCAGAACCTCTGCTCTGAAGTGGCCAAGGCTACCAAATCCACGGGTTGAAAATAGGTGGTAGACCATGGCTCCCGTTCCCTCGAACGGCTCCCCGACCGGGACCCACGTCTGGAGATCGACGGAACGCTCGAGTTGGTAGGTTTTACCGGTGATTGTGGGTGTGCCAATCTCGAAAGCAGTCGCAGCCGTAAGCGTAAAGTCCGCTGGTTCGATCCTCACCGAATACGAGGTTCCATCGAAGTAGATCCCACCCGCAGCAGTCAAGGCAAAGTCCACCAGGTCTCCTTCGTTCAAGCCAACGCCAAAACTGTATTCTGTCCCCACGATATCACTCGCGGGGACAAACCGTTCAAAGACTTTGCGACCATTCACAAAAACGGTGAACTGGGTACCGTCGCCGCCAGGGGCATGTTTCGCCACATGGCCGTAAACGCGCACCAGAGCCGTTGTCTCGCTGACCCAACGGCGGATCGCCCAATGCTCTGCGGGTGTTCTTCCACCGTTGTCACCGTCCGCATTCGGGTGAACAATGCCGGCTGTGATCTGCGTCCAGAATGAGCCGCTGATCCGCCAAGCGTTACCTGTGAAGTCTGCGGGCCCGAAGACCGGGAATTCAGTGAAATCGTTGGTCGCGTCGTAGCCGGGAGTTGTATCCGAAGTCAGGTCATAGTAGCCGTAGTACCAATTGTTGCCTCCCTGAATGTTCGAAAATTCGGCAACGGAATCCGCGATGGGTTGTGCCCGAAGTGAAATTGGCGAGAAGCTAGCCAGCAAGATTAGTACAATTAGTTTCATTGGGATGAATTTGTTGAGTTTGATTCAAAGTTGGGGCAGACGCAGACGGAAGTAGCCACTGCCGGGTTCCACGGATACTGTGATTCGCGCATTGAGGCCGTTGTCGCTCACTACCGCGATGTCCTCCCAACTGTCCGGGTCCACCAGGGTCGCGGTCCAGTGCAAGACGTACCTCGCCAACGCAGAGCGCCAGTTCACGGTGAGGGTTTCGTTCTGCTGCGCGTCCCGCTGCGGCGCGACGCGCAGTTGCTTGCCCTGTTCGGGCAGGCCGGTGGCGTTCAGTTGGTAGGTGCCGGTGCCGCCGACCAAGCCGTTGTCAACGACCACCTCAAAAGAGCCGCTGTCCGCCGCGATGAAGACGATTTGGGGGAGAGTGGCCTGGCTGTGCGTCGCCAGGAGTTGCCCGGTGGGGTCATACAGCCGCAGACGCGGCGAAAAGCTGCCGCCGCCGGTTAGCTCCTGTAGGCGCAGAGTGATGGCGTTGCCTTGATCCGCCTCAAAAGTCGAGACGTCCATGTCGGCGAGCGTAATCCCTCCGTCACTAGCGCTTTCCCGCGACAGCGGCCCGCCCTCGTCGCCACCGGGGATGATGAACGCGCCGGGCACCTTCAGGTAGTGCAACCGGTAGGTGCCCGTCACCCCCGTGGCAAAGCTCACTACGACTGTGTAGGTCCCTGCAACCTCGGTCACGAAGTTAACCGCCGGCTCGTAAAAATTGCTGACGTCATTCCGCAACCCTCCGTTGGGATCATACACTCGCAGACGCAGAGTTGCGCCTTGCGAACCGTCCGAGGCAGTCAATTTGCCTGCCCGCAAGGAGACGTGTTCCCCGGCTGCCACCTCGAATGTCCTTCGATTTTCCGCACCGACGCCGAGATTGCCCTCATGATTACCACCGTTTGTCAATGCGGTGCCGGTCGCAGGATCGGGCGTGAAAGGCCCGGTTTCGAGCAGGTAATTGATCCGGTAATTTCCCGCGCCGCCGATGAAAACGGAGTCCAGAACCACGTTGAAAGTGCCGGTGGACGGCAGGATCAGTTTCAGTTCGCTGGTGGAGGCGTTGCCGGAGACCGTGTCCGCGCTGTAACCGACCAGCGTTCCGTTGCCATCGAACAGGCGGGCGCGGGGCGCGTAGGTCGTTCCGCCGGTCAACTGGGTGAAGCTGAGCGTCACGCGGTCCGCCGCGTTGCCGGTGAAGCTCCACACATCAAGGTCGCCGAGGGTGGTGCTGCCGTCTTGATTGCCGGTGACGAGCGGCAGGCCGTCATCGCCCGGCGGCGTGATGAACGAGCCGGGTGACTTGAGATAGAAAAGGCGGTAGTTGCCCGTGCCTTCGGGGGCGGGGGAATCAATCACCACGGTGTAGGTGCCCACCTCGGTCGCCACATAGTCCAACCGCGCTTCCGAGGCGCTCGAATTGCCGGCGCCGCCGGCGCTTCCGACGAGGATTCCCGCTTCATTGTAAACCCGGACGCGAGGGGCGAAGGCCGTCCCGCCCGAAGTTTGCGCGGCGCGCAGGAAGACCTTGTCGTCCGCGTCCGCCTCGAATGTCCAGACGTCCAGGTCGCCGACACTGATCGCGCCATCGTGGTTGCCGCCGCTGGTGAGCGGGCCGCCGGTGTCGCTGGCGGGCGTGGCGACCGACGCGGGCAGTTTTACGAGATGGAGGCGGTAATTTCCGGTGCCTTCCGCCGTGGCGGAGTCCACCACGACGGTAAACGTGTTGGTGGTTGGCGTCCGGAAGGAGATGCGCCCTTCCGAGGTGCTGGAAGCGGAGCCGCCGCTGGCTTCGGCGAGCTTGTTGCCGGCGGGATCGAAAATGCGGATGCGCGGCACGAAGGCGTCGCCGCCGGACAGTTGTGCGATCCGCAGCTCCACGAGATTTCCCACGTCGGCGTCAAAGCTCCACGCGTCGAGGTCGCCGAGGGCGATGGCGCCATCGGTGCGGGCCTCGTTGGCCAGCGGCCCGCCGGTCTCACCGGGAGGAATCGTGGTGGCACCGGGCTGGCGGAGGAAGTCCACGCGGTAATTGCCCGTGCCGTTGGCCAGGGCGGAGTCCACGCGCACTGTGAACGTTCCGGTACCTGGAGAAATGAAATCCAGCCGCGCGGAGGAGGTGCCGGAGGAACTGGAACCGGCGACGCTGCCAATCAGGGTTTCACCGGCATCGAAGACACGAATGCGGGGCGCGAAGGTCGCGCCGCCGCTCGTCTGACTGGCGCGCAGATAGATTTGGTCTCCGGCCTCGGCGGAGAAGGTCCAAGTGTCCGTTTCGCCGGCGGCGGAGATGGCATCGCTGTGGTTGCCGCCGTTGGTCAGAGGGATTTGCGCGCCGACGAAGCATGGAAGCCCCACCAGGACCATGCCTGCCAAGAGCCGGGAAACGCCTGGTGCGATGAATATTGCCGGAATCACGCACCAAGGCTACGCGGTGAATTTCCGGCAGGGAATGGCCCATGTGGGCGATGCGGGCGCATGCGAGTGCCCGCGGAACGCGATGGAGAGTTCGGCCTGGACGAAAGCCACCCAGGAAATCGGCGGCGGACCCCAAGTCTCCCAGAACCCACCACAGGTTCCCTTCGCTACGTCGGTCAATCCAGCAACCCACGGCCTCCTCTCAGTTTGATCAACGCCTCCTTCACCGAGTGGACGCCCAGCTTCTCGAAAATGTTTCCGAAGTGGTGCTTCACAGTGTTTTCGGAAATGCCGAGTGCGGCCGCAATCTCGCCCCGTTGGAGACCTTGCGCCGTCAGGTCAAGCACCTGAATCTCGCGGGGCGTGAGACCGGAATTCCGCTGAACCGCACCCGGATGGAGGTCCTTCAACAGCGCCCATATCTGTCGCGCGACCGTTGCACTCATCAGCGGCGTGCGACCCGCCAGTATGTCCTCCACGCCCGCGACGAGGTCCGGTGCATCTTGTTTGACGAGATAGCCCTGGGCGCCAAGTCCTATGGCGCACGCGATCTCACGACTGCTTTCCACCACCGTCAGCATGACCACACGGACATGACGCACGCGGCGCTTCAAGGGTGCAATCAGGTCCAGTCCGGAGGTGCCGGAAAGCTGGATGTCCAGCAGCACGACGTCCGGATGTGCGGCAGGAATCTCGTGCAGCGCCGCGTCGGCATGCGCACACTCCGCCACCACCTCCCAGTCCGGCCGGGCGTTCAGGGTTTCGACGATCTGCCGGCGGACTCTGGCGACATCCTCGACCACGGCGATGCGGATGTTGGTCTTCATCAGGCAGGAGGCACCCAGGTCACGGCGGGCACGGACATTACGGATGATGATCCGCCGGGTACCGGCCCCATCCGTGCGCCTGGGAAGTCCCTGGCTTCGCGGTCCGGCCCCGGCGGAACCAGCGGCCTTGCTTCACGAAGGTCTCATTGTGAAGCGGAACGGAGAATTCGACTCGTGTCCCCCGGCCCGGCACCGAGTCGATGCGGCAACAGCCTCCCAGTTGCTCGCAGCGCGTGTGAAAGTTGCGCAGGCCGTTGCCACGCATTGAGGGCACCGCCACGTCACGCGCCACGGATGGCTCCGCACCCGCTCCCGGCGTGATCCTGAAGCCGCCCCCGTCATCCTGGATGCAGAGACTGAGTTCACGTTCGTCCGCTCGCAGTCGGATTTTCACGGAGCGCGCATGGGCGTGCTGAATCACGTTGCGGATGGCTTCCTTGAACATGGCCGCGACCTCATGGCGCACGACGCCGGGGACGGCAATCTGCGGGCTGGCCGGTGGCAAGTCGAGTTCCGCGGCGAGACCGACGGCTGAAAGGCATCGGCGGGAGTGATTCGCAATAAACCCAGCGAGTTCCGCCGAGGAGTCATTGTTCGGATTCACGGCCCAGACCGCGTCGTGCAGTTCGTCCAGGGAGGCACGCACCTGTTTGCCCGCCTCCGACCGGTGACTCACGGTGAAAGCGAGTTCGGTCAAATGTGCGCCGAGATTGTCGTGCATATCCCTGGCAATGCGTTCTCGTTCGCGCTGCAAAGACATCAGACGCCGCGCCTCCGAACGATGACGTTGCCGGCGCAGGTGCAACGCCGCGAACCCGCCAGCCGCTCCCGTTACGGCGAAAAGGCTGCCAAGGTGGAAGGGCCAGGTCTGCCAAAAGTAAGGTGCCAGTCTGAAGGCCAGCACCGCGTCGCGCTGACTCCAACGGCCTTCATGACTGCGCGCCTGCACCCGGAACTGGTAATGGCCCGGCTGGACTTTGGTGTAGCTCGCGCGGCGCACGGAGCCAGCCTCACGCCAGTCCGGATCGTGGCCCTCGAGTTTGTATCGGACCCGCACGCGCTCGGGCGAATGCAGGCTGGTGGCGGTGAAGTGGAACTCAAGATGTTGACCCTGGCGGGGTGAGAGCGTGGGCGGCGGAACGCGCCGCATCGCATCCAGGCCGGGCAGCGAGCTGTCTCCGCCTGCCTGATTGGATGCGGAGGGAGGTTCTGAGAACCTTCGAGACGGGGTGGACGGCATCGTGGCCATATCCCAAGTGCCACCATTCGCAATCACACATTCAATGAAGACCGACGGTGGCGGCGCGGTGGGACATTGGGCGGGGTCCACCACAACCAAGGAACTGCCCCTGGCAAACCAGAGGCGACCATCGCTGCCCTTGACGCTGGATTGCGAACCGGACCGGCTTTTGAGGACCAAGACACCATCGGCGGGGCCGAATCGCGCAACGGCCGGCCGCCGGGTGCGATCCCGCAACCAAAGCTCCAGTTCATCCTGCGCCACGCGGACCAAGCCCGCATCATCACTCATCCAGAGGCGCCGGGAATCGTCCTCCAGAATTCCGTGAATGGGTTGTTGGGGAAGGCCCGATTCCGGTCCGAAGATGGCAAACTCGTCGTTCGCGAAGCGGCAGAGGCCGTGAGGCGTGCCCAGCCAGAGATCCCCCTCTCCGCCGGCATGCAGGGCAATGAAGGCGGTCCGGCTTCCCTCAGACGGATCGGCGATCCGGCGCAGGAGACCGGCGGCATCCAGCTGGAACAATCCGCCTGCGGTGGCGATCCAGAGGTTCGTCCGGCGATCCTCCGCAAGTGCGTGGAGCTCGGGAAATGCAACATCGGTCACCCGCTCGAGCGTCGTCGGGCTGGTGGCGCGATAGAGGCCGTTGGTCGTTCCGAGCCACAGTCCTCCAAGACGGCTCGCCTGAAGAACCTGCACCTGGCCCAGCTCCTGAAAATGGCGCACAAACGGATGCTCCGTTGCGTGCTCGAAGCGCGACGAGGGCAATTGGAAGAATCCGCCGTAACTGTGGCCGGCCCACACTTGACCAAATGCATCGGTGGTCACCAGTGGATGCTGAAGCGGCCGCGTGCGCGCATTGAACAGGTGCTGCGTGTCGAGGATGGAAAGCTCGTTGCCCGACCACCGCCCAAAATAGTAATTGCCTCCGAGCCAGAGCACTCCCGTTTCATCGGCGACTAGGGAATGGAGTTCCGTGTCGCCGATGCCGTCAAACGACATGCTGGTCAGCGGCGGACTCCGCAGCCGAACGAGCCCGTCCCGCCCTCCGGCCCAGACCGCGCCTTCTTGATCCACCAGTACATGCCTCATCGACCCGAGCATCGGGCCGACGGGTGTCGCGACAATCCCATCCTCGCCGTCTGCCAGGCGCATCAGGCCGCCCTGGTGCTGGCCGGTTTCCGATTCGTTGGTCGCCCAGACGTTGCCTTGAAGGTCCTCAGCCAGACGCGCATGGGGATTATGCACCCACAGTTTCACACGCCGGGGTATTGCATCCGGCCGGTCCAGTCGGGCGACGCCGTGGTTGGATCCAATCCAAAGCCTTTGCCGGCGATCGAACAGCAAACCGTAGATGTCGAGCGAGGTGGATCTCGATCCCAGTTCAACCCGGGTCAGGACTTGGGTGACCTGGTGCGTGAGCGGGTCAAAAGCAACCAGCGCGCCAGATGTGCCGATCCACAGGGATCCGTGCCTTGATTCCGCGAGCGACAGAACCCGGTTGACGTCCGGGACCTCCATCCAGCGCACGCCACCGCCATCCCACCAACCGAGACCCCGATCCGCCCCGATCCAGAAGCCGCCTGCGGCACGTCGGGTGATCGCGTTCAACTTTTCACTTCGCAGTTCCGCCTGACCGGGAAAGCTCACGAACCGGCCATCGGCGCGACAAAGCAACCCGTTCTCCGCGCCGATCCACAGGCGCCCTTCATTGTCTTCGTGGAGGCATCGTCCAATAAATCGGTAGCCTTCCATCTCCGGGGTGTTCGCCGGATCGAATGTGGTGAATCGCACACCATCGAATCGCACCAGCGCGGTGACGTTGCCAATCCACAGGTAACCGTCGCGGGTTTGGAGCAGCGACAGGATCTTGTTACCCGGCAGGCCGGATTCCTTGGACCACCGATGGATGTCGAATCGCGGGACGGGGCGTGCCGGAGGCGCATTCGACGAAGCGGAGAACCCGTTGGTGATGACGAGATTGGTCATCGCGCCGCCATAGAAGAAGTTGGCAATCTGCAATTGCCGATCTTGCGAGGGCCCGTTCAACGCACCGTGGGTGTCGAACTCAAGGTGGCTGATACGGAACTGCGGAACCTCCCCGAAGCCAGGGACGGCGGCAGTTCCGAAGCAAGGTCCTCCAATCCGAAGCAAGACAAGCAGCAGTACGAAGCCTTGCCGCGGTCTCACTGGATTCTGAATCAGCCCCATCTCAAAACACCGGTGTGTAGGGACATGCAATCAGGAGCGCGCAAGGGGTGCAACCCTGCTGCCATGGACGACAGCAAGGGGGGAGTCACCGAACCCGGCGCGGATCCCTGAGTTTCACGATGCGCATCCTCCATATGGTGATGTGCAAGGAAAGGGCCACGGCTCTTCCGCCTCATCGTCACCAGACCGGCCGCGGGGGCTTGCCCCCGCGCCAATTCCCCCACGCCGCCTCGGTCAACCTCATTTCGGAGGCATCATTTCTCCGACGTCCAGACCGCCTGGTCCCACCGGCTTTCACGAACACGGCGCCTCAAAGCCCACCGCGCCCACAACTTGGGTGTCCGCCCGCGTCGCGACAGCGGCCAGGCACGGGCATGCGCGAAGCGCCTTGGAGTACGCGCGGCCCTCCGCCGTTTTGGAACGGCGCCCGGATCCAGCTTCGGGGTTCGGCAAAGGCAAGATTCGGCCCACTGCTTGTCGGTTTCGCGCCGGCCCGCTCCGAAAACGGTGGAGGGCCAGCGTACTCCCCGACGTATCGCGCAGACCGACGCGAAACCGCTCCCTGCGCGATGGCGGACGCCAGCGTCGCGATGGGTGTTGCAGGGATCCGTCCGGATCTCCGGCGTCCACTGCCAGGACTGGGGGGTGCCTCTCCACCGTACGAGTTCTCCATCGGAGAGACCTCCTCGGCCCTGCAGGCGGCGCTCCACCGGTTGACTTCCTGCCGGAGTGTCAGTGAGCTTTTGACCCGTGCCTGTCACGCCCACCGAGTCCGCCGTCACACCATCATGCCGCTGAGCCTGGCCGTCTCACCGGCCGGACACCTTCTTGCCGTACCGGATGACGAAACCGAGCCGCGGTTGTCCGACGCGGCGTCCGACCGGTTGCATGCCGCGTTCCATGCGTCGAGCGCGCATGGCCTGGAATGGCTGGCCTCTGACGGGTTCCCGGAAGCCGTTCCGCCGGCCATTGTG
>JAHCBB010000059.1 GCA_019634635.1 Verrucomicrobiia bacterium | reverse complement strand
AGAGTCCGCCCTGTAGTGAAGACCTTCCACCCCAATCTTCAGAATCAGGCCCATTCTCTCTCGTCCCCTTCTCCAGTTGCGAAAGTCGGGCTAATTTGGAGATCGGCCCGCGGTAGACAGCCCGCCACGAGTATGCCTCCGCCTGTGCGAAAACCGGGATATGGCGGTGCTGGGATTTCCTTCTTGGTACGACATCAACGGTCATTGACTGGCGAGACGAAGGCAGGCGCGCCAGGGCTTCACTTGATGTTAACATGAAGTGAGATGTAAACACAGCCTCGTGCAAAATTTTCTGTTGTTAGTGTTGACAACGGCGTCTCGTTTGGCAAAATCAGCCGCATGCAGAGGGTGTCGTTCGAGGTCGGCGCTGAATTCGTCGGAGCTTTGGTGGAGAACCTGCGCAACCAGTTGAGGTCCGCCGAGACGGAAGTGGTTCGATTGCGCGGACTACTCGGCCAGATTGAGTCTCAAGCAGCAACAGTGACTGTCGCGCCAAAGGAACCCAGCTACGTCTCCGCATCGAAGAATGCCGTCCTTCGGAAGCCGAAGGCCCCAAAGGGCCAAAATCTTCAGCGGGTTCGCGAGTTCTTGCACGCGAACGGGCCTGCAACACCTTCCGAGATCAGTCGAGCAACTGGGATTGGCGTAAGCTCCGTCCAAGCTGTTCTAGCTCGGAATTCCGACTCTTTCCGCAATGAAGCGGACGGGAAATGGGGAGTTTCCGGATGAGACTTGGCCGAGGGGGCTTGTGACTCCGAAACAAGTCGCCAAGAAAACAAAACCGACTCAGGTGGCTGCGAACTTTGCGAGGTGAGCGCCACCTGAGTCGGACAGGAAGTCCTTGTGGGACGGTAGTTTAACTGGCAAAACACCGGACTTTACAGCCGCGAGTTGCGGGTCCAATCCCCGCCGGTTCCACCAGTCAATTTAAGGTTTGCGGATAACCGCGACTGCCGCTTCGGTCAAGAGTTTTCGGGTGCTGGCGAGATCAACCCCAAATTAGGACACTACCGGGCGCCGGGGCGCCTTGACCCGCGGGCCCGCGCGGGCGTGTCATGCGCGGGTCCGCTGCATGAAGCCGCTGCAATCCTGGTTTGCGACCACCATCTACCACCGTGCCCTGTCGCCCCGGTCGGGCGTCACCCTCAACCGGGAACTGTTGAAGGAGTGTCGTCAGCTTCGGGATTTCGATGCGGCCGGACGCCGCTGGTCGGTGGCAAATTACCCCGGGGGCTACACGAGTTACGGGACGATGGATCGTCTTCAGCGGTTTTCGTCCACGTTTGCCGAACTGGAACGACACCTGAACCGCCATGTGACCACCTTCGCGCGCTCGCTCGAATGGGACCTCGGCGGTCGCGAACTCCGCATGACGGACTGCTGGGTCAACATCATGCCCAGGGGCGTGTCGCACGGACTGCATCTCCACCCGAACGCCGCGGTCAGCGGCACCTATTACGTGGTGACTCCGCGGGGTTGCCCCGGGCTGAAGTTTGAGGATCCGCGGCTCGACCGTTTCATGGCGGCCCCACCGCGTCGCGCGGGCGTTTCCCCGGGCCATCAGGTGCATGTGACGTATCCCGCGACGACCGGACACCTCACCCTCTTCGAAAGCTGGCTGCGACACGAGGTGACCGCCAACCCGGTGGCCGCTGAACGCATCAGCATCAGCTTCAACTACGACTGGTAACCCGTCATGTCCCCCGAACCCCTCCCGCTCGTCCTGCTCACCGGCTTCCTTGGCGCCGGCAAGACCACCCTGCTGCTGCGATGGCTCGAGGAGTCGCCGGCCACCGGACGCCGGCTTGGCGTGGTGATGAACGAGTTCGGTGCGGACAGCGTGGACTCCCGGCTGATCGGTCGCCCGGGGCTCCCGCTGCAACAAGTGGCGGGCGGCTGCGTCTGCTGCGCCCCGGACAACGAACTGCCCAATGCCGTGACCCGCCTGGTGCGCGAGGGGGCCTGCGACGGCCTCGTCGTGGAGACGAGCGGGCTGGCGGATCCGGACAACATCATTGACGTGCTGACGGATCCCGACCTGTTGCCTGCCGTGCGTCTGCAGGCGGTGGTCACCGTGGTGAACGGCGAGTGGTATGCGGGCGCCGAGGGGGACATTGGGGAGCGCGTGCTGGCCCGCCGGCAGGTCGAGTTCGCGCACGTCGTTGCGGTGTCGCGGTGTGATCGGCTGACGCCCGCGGCCGCCGCCGCGGTCCTGGAGGCCCTGCGTGCGGTGAACCCGTCGGCGGACGTCGTGAAGCTTCCGTTCGGGCTGCCGGATCTGCGGGCATTGTGGATGCGTCCGCCCGCGCAGGCGGTGATTCCCATGGACGCGGGGCCGGACGTCGCCCTTGCGGCTCCGAGGGCCCACTTGCATACCACCTACCAGAGCGTGACCTGGCGGTTTCCGGTGCCGGTGGATCGCTCGAAATTCGAGGCCTTCCTTGCCGGACTGGATCCGAGGCAGGTGGTCCGGGCCAAGGGATTTGTGCGCTTTACCCATGCTCCGGAGCGTCTGTTCCTTTTTCAGACCGTGTGGGGACACCATGTGATCGAGGAGTTTCCGGCCACACCGCATCCCGATCCCATCGCGGTGCTGATCGGACCCAGCCTGGATCCGGAGGTCCATCGCGCCGGGTTGAGAACGCTGGTGTTTGGCGGCGGCCGGGCGCTGGCCGTGCAGCCGGCGTCCGGACCGCAATAGCCGCCTTCCGTCGAAGGATCCGGGCGTTTCCGGCGTCGGATGCCCGTGCCAATCCCGCCGGTCTTCAGACGCGTTCCGTGGCTCCTGGTGTTGTGCGGTTGGTGGCTCACGGCGGCTCCCAACCCGGAACCCTTTCCCGTGGTTTCGTCCAAGAAGGGGCTGCAGGTGCAAATGGTGGATGACGCCCTGGCGCTGGGGATCAAGCACGCCGCCCTGAATTTCAATCTTGCCCAACTGGCGGACCCGCGGGGGGATCCGGACAATCCCGCCTGGGAACTGGAGGGGCACACGCATCGGTTCCACCGGTCCTATCTGGAGGCTCTCGACCGCCAGATCCGGCCGCTGTCCGACCGGGGCGTCGTGGTGTCCCTGATTTTGCTGAACTACGTCAGTCCGGACCCGGACGTGCGGCGTCTGCTCCAGCATCCGGGCTACGACACCAATTGCCCCAACCACCTCTCCGCGTTCAACACCTCGACCCCGGAGGCCCGGCGGTGGCTTTCGGCCGCCGTCGCCCTGATGGCGGAGCGTTGGTCGCGTCCCGACGGCCGCCACGGGCGCGTGTGGAACTGGATCGTGGGCAACGAGGTCAACTCCCACTGGTTCTGGTCCAACCAGGGCCGGGTGGATGTGGAGACGTTCACCGGGGACTACCTCCGCGCGGTGCGCACCGTGCATGCCGCGGTGCGGCGCCACTCGCTGCATGGCCGGGTGTACGTGTCACTGGAGCATCATTGGAACATCCGCTACCCGGGCGGGGACGACCGGCAGACCTTTGCCGGCCGGGACTTTCTGGAGCGTTTCAGCCGGCTGGCGCGCGCGGGTGGCGACTTCGACTGGCATGTCGCGTTCCATCCGTATCCGGAGAACCTGTTCAATCCGCGGACTTGGGAGGATACCTCCGCGACTCCGGACTGGCGGACGACGCCCCGGATCACGTTCCGGAACCTCGAACAGTTGATGGCGTTTCTGGACCGTCCGGAGTTCCACCACGACGGTCGAGCGCGCCGGGTCATTCTCAGCGAGCAGGGGTTTCATTCGCCCGACGGACCCGACGGCGAGGTCCTGCAGGCCGCGGCGTACGGCTACGCGTGGCGCAAGATGGCGGAAATGTCCGGGGTTGATGCCTTCATCCTGCATCGCCACGTGGATCACGCCCATGAGGGCGGATTGCGCCTCGGGCTTTGGCGGCGGGCACCGGACAGTGTGGCCACGCCGATGGCACCCAAGCGGATTTACGAGGTGTTCCGGTTGGCCGACACCCCGGGGGCGGAGGAGGCGTTTGCGTTTGCATTGCCGGTCATCGGGATTCCGGACTGGGCGGCATTGCCCTGAACAGGAGCCCTTCCTAGGGTCGGTGCGTGGAACAGGTGCACACCCGGCTCGTCGAGGAACTGGAACGGCCAAGGCCGCTCACGGACCAGGTACTGCGGCATCTGGCGGCGGCTCACGGCGTGGATCGCTCCGGGGCAGGAGTCTTCCTGGGCGCGCATCTCGCCTCTTTTGAAGACGATGAGTACGACCTGATGCTGTCCTCGCTGTACACCCCCAAGCTGGAGGACCAGGCGATCTTTGCCGGCCTGCTTGGGGCGAACGCCGTCCCGCAGGCCACGGTGACCTCGTGGGTCCGCGAGCTGGAGGCGCGTCCGACCCTGGGGCGCCTTCTTCCTCCGGACGAGGCGATCCTGGAGTTCCCGCACCGGGCGGTGACGCTGGAGCGGTACCTGTTTCGACTCCGCCTCGAGGCCACGGTACCCGGACCTCTGGAGCGGTTGATCCAGACGCTGCCGCCGGCCGCCGATCGCCCGGTCCTCGTGGCGATGGCACGGCGGGCGATCTGGAATACGGAGCCGCGTCGGGAGGTGCTCCTGCGGTTTTTGTCCGCGCATTATGCGGACGCGGGCGCCGATCTGAAGGATCCCGTGGCGTTGCTGGGGTTGATGGAGTCCTCCGAGCCGGCGGACATCCGCGATATCCTGTCGCGGATTCCTGCGTGGGAGCAGGTCGTTCGCGCCCAGGTGACCGCTGCCGGGGCTCCGTCGCCGTTCTTCAACGAACGGGTGCAGGATCTGCATGGTGGCGGACGGGACCAGCGCTCCGGGAGCATGCGGTTGCAGGCCCTGAAACAGGAGGAACTCGGGTTCCTCGGGCGGTTGGGGCAACGGCTGCGAGGTTGAGCCCTTGCTGGCGGGCCCTCCGGGTCAATGCCCCGGTTGAACCCCTGGATGAAGCGCGGTTTGAGCCGCTGCAGGTCTGCACTGACGTCCCACATGCAGGGATCATGGGCGACGGGAAACGAGGCGGGAGTCTTCAGGCGACGCTGGCGCACGAGGACAGCGGCTTCCTCCGCGACGAAAGGCCCGCCATCGCCAGATCTGCGGATGGAGGTCCTGTCCCTGTGTGGCCCTCGGATGCCGGCTCGCATTCCTGTTCCACCACCCATGAGCGCGCCCACAGCGACCACCGTTGACACGGCCTCCCCGCCGCTTCCCCGGGCCGGGAGCAGATATTTGACCTGTCACTCTATCAACTGGGTGACCATTGCGAACCTGTTCGGCGCGATCTTCGTGGTTTTTGCGTGCGTGTGGTTCCTCGTGGATTGGTGGCCCGAGATTGGGCCATTGGGCGTGCTCGGCGTGGCCGCGGCGTGGCCGCGGCGTGCGGTACCGCGTTTGCCATCGCGAGCAGGTGGCTCGCGCGCACCGGCTTCTCGGAAGCGTCAGGAATTGCGGCCATTTTGGGTGTCGCACTCGTGCCGGTGATGGCCTGGTCAGCGGAGTCGGTCACGGGTCTTTGGACGTCGCACCCCCACCTGGTGGCGGGGATTGCCCTGATCTTGCTCTACGTGCTCTGGCCGGCCTTTTCCGTTTTTCGTTCGTTCGCCCGTTTTCCAGCTCTGCTGGCGTTCGTGGGTGCCCTGCTGATTGCCGCGACGGTTTGGACGCAGCGCACCTTTCCTGAACTGGCCCGGCGTGTGGCGGCAACCCGGGATCCCGGCGATCGCCGAGGGCTTCCCGGCCCGGCGTGGATCCCGTGGATCATCGTCGCCGCCTTCCTGCTGCTCACCGTGGCTCGTGCCTCGTCCCGTTGAGCGCACGAAACTTTTGTGCCTCGTCAGCAGAGGATCGCGGCTGTCGTGACGTTCTGGTTGATATCTTTCTTTTCAAGCACCCCCCACGATGGCATCTCCTCGCCAGTTTCGTGATCTTTGCTGAGATTTATGAACATCAGGGCCATCTTCTCCACCATGGTCGCCGTCGCCGCGCTTTCGAATGGCGCGTTCGCGGCCGAACCCACCCTGCCGAACCCGCTTCGGGAAAAGACGCTCGTGGTGTGGGCCGCTCCGGCAAATCTGACCCAGCGCGGTGGCAGTGTGCTGACTCTCGACGACCGCCACTCGCACTTTGATGGCGTCGTCTTCGGCGAGATCGCGCCGGGACGCTGGATGGCCGGCAGCGACTCCTTCAAACGGACCCTGCGGTCCCAGGGGTCGGTGCCGGAGGAAACCAGCACCGGCGGAGACCCAGTGCAGATCGCCATCGTGTATCGCGGCCGGGAGGTGGAGATCTATCGCAATGGGACGCCGTACTCGCGGTACGTGGTGGACGGCGTCCGGATGTTCGGTCCGGACAGCGCCGTCGTGCTCGGTCTGAGGCACCTCGAGGCTCAGGACGGCGCGTGTTTCGCCGGTTCCATCGAGGACGCTCGCATCTATGACTTCGCGCTGTCCGCTTCCCAAATCGGTGCGCTCAAGCCCAACCAACCCTCTGAACCGGCGCCGGTGGGATGGTGGCACTTCGAGAACGGGGACGTGCGAGACGCCACGGGACACTTTCCTCCTGGCCGGTTGGTGGGCGCCGCTCGCGTCGAGGGCGGACGGTTGATCCTGGATGGTGACGACAGCTTCCTCGTGACGCCGCCGGAGGCCGCGCCGGGTGCCGCTGAGGTTGTTCAGCCGGACGTGCCCGAGGAGTGGATCCTCAACTATCACCTCATGCATCCCGGCGCCGAGAGCCTGCCCGGGGATCCCAATGCGGCCTTCCATCTCGATGGCCTGTATCACCTCCACTACATCCTTCGGCATCCTTGGAAGGGTCGCCAGACCTTCGCCTTCGTTCATGTCACCAGCCCCGACCTGCTCCACTGGACATGGCAGCCCACGGTTCTCCAACGGTCGTTTACCGGGCACGGCATGTTCAGCGGCACCGGTTTCATCGCGCCCGATGGCCGCCCTGCGGTGATCTACCATGGCGAATCTTCGGGCCGGAATCAGATCGCCATCGCCACCGATCGCCAGCTGTCGGGCTGGGAGAAGCCCTACCCGGTCGAGGTCCAACGTGCCGACGGCAGCCCGGCCGAGATGAACCACTGGGACCCCGACTGCTTCCGGGTGGGTGACACGTACTACGCCATCTCCGGGGGCAACAATCCGCCCGTGTTCAAGTCCAAGGACCTGCGCCACTGGACGCTCATCGGCGATTTTGTAGGGCGGCAGTCTCCGGATGTTGTGGTGGGTGAGGATATCTCGTGTCCCAATTTCTTCCCCTTGGGCGACCAGTGGATGCTCCTGTGCATCAGCCACCCGTTGGGCTGCCGGTATTATCTCGGCGATTGGGATGCCACTGCAGAGCAATTCGTGCCGCGAACGCATGGCCGCATGAACTGGGCCCGGAACGAGCAGCTCGTTTGGGGTGTGCTGAACCGCACCGACTTCTTCGCGCCCGAAAGCGTTGAGACTTCCGATGGACGCCGGGTGATGTGGGCTTGGCTTACTTCGGTGGGACCTGACAACGTCCTTCTCCATCGGACCATTCAGTCGCTGCCGCGCGAACTGAGTCTGCCGTCGGATGGGCGCCTGAGGATTCAGCCCCTCCGCGAACTTGAAGGACAGCGACGCGACCCCGTCACCCTCCGCAATGTCGTCTTGTCGCACGCCATCACCGGCCATGGCGATCGGGTGCCACCCACGTCTGCTCCGGAATTGCAACGGATCACCGAACTGCCCGGGGATTCGGTCGAGTTTCGGGTGATCATCCCGCGCGCCGAGGCATTGCGAAAACTCTTGGGCTTCGTCCTGTTCGCCGGCGGTGACGATCCGGGACTTCCCATTCTTCTCCGACCGGACACGGGCACGCTCCGGGTGGGGACGACGGAGGCACCGTTCGCCATCACGGAACTGGCAGACGACGAGGACCTGGAGTTGCGGGTATTCGTGGACAAATACCTCGTCGAGGTCTTTGCCAACGGTCGCCAGGCCGTGTTGGCCGCCCACCCCCATCCCAGCGAGCGTCGCGCACTGGACGCCTTCACCGTCGGCGCGCCGACCACCCTCCGACAGCTCGACCTTTGGCGCATTGAACCCACCAACCGGGGATTTTACGAGGCGCGGACCAATCGCATCTGGGAGCCGAAGCCGCTCTGAATGCCCAGTGTCGCTTCGGTCGCGGGCCGGGCCCTTCCGGGCTGAAGTCCGCGCTCCGCTGTGGCGACTTGGAGGGAGCCGAGGAGGCCGAAATCCGCAGACGGCCGGCCCGCAGCCGCAGATTCCTGAAACCATCCGCCCCGGAGCCGGTCCACAGGTTTCGTGGAGACCCCATGGGACTGATGAAGCCAAGACTCCTCCCCTTCGTGCTGCTGACCGGGCTGGCCGTGACATCCGGCATCGCCCAAGCCCGGTCCGACGCTCCGGAAGACGACTGGAAACCGGCCACTTCCAATCAACCCGGCAAGGACTACCCCAAAGTCAATCCGGAGGGCCGCGTGAAATTTCGCATCGTCGCGCCGGAGGCCCGAAGCGTGGGCGTGACCTTCCGCGACAGCAGCGAATTCATCCGGGGGGACGATGGCGCCTGGTACGGCCACACCCGGCCGCTGGATGAGGGATTCCACTACTACCTGATCCGGTTGGATGGGGCGGAGGTGCCGGATCCCAATAGCCGGATGTTCTTCGGGGCCAACCGCTGGGGCAGTGCGGTCGAGGTTCCGGCCAAAGATCAGGATTTCTATGCCCTGAAGAACGTGCCCCAGGGCCAGTTGCGCGAACTCTTCTTCCACTCGAAGAGCACCGATGCGATGCGCCGCGCGTTCGTCTACACGCCGCCGGGCTACGACCAGAATCCGGACCGGCGGTATCCCGTCCTTTATCTCCAGCACGGCTGGGGCGAGAACGAGTACGGTTGGGGAGTCCAAGGGCGGGCCCGGGAGATCATGGACAACCTGATCGCCGGGAACAAGGCCCGGCCGTTCCTCATCGTCATGATCTACGGCATGACGAACGAGACGCCGATGGGCGGCCTCCGGAACTTCGACATCACTCCCTTCGAGACGGTGCTTGTGCAGGAACTGATTCCGTTCGTTGACGCGCATTTCCGGACGCTCTCCGACCAGCCCCACCGCGCGATGGCCGGCCTCTCCATGGGCGGCATGGAGACCCGGATGATCACGCTGCGCCACCTCGACACCTTCTCGCACATCGGGGTCTTCAGTGGCGGCAGCATTGCCGTGACGAATCTCACGGACCTGGAGGCGTTCAAGTTGAAGAACCGGCTGGTCTTCGTCAGCTACGGCAGCAGGGAGTTGGGCGACAACCGCGGCGGGGATCCCAAGTCCAACGTCGAGGCGCTCAGGGCGGCAGGGATCAACAGCCACTTCTACGTCTCGCCGGATACCGCCCACGAATGGCAGACTTGGCGACGCAGCCTCCGCGAGTTCGCGCCGCTGCTGTTCAAGGAGTGAGACTTTCCCATGACATTCACGCGATCTGCACCCCCTGCCATCCCCCCGTCCATGAAGACTCCTGTCATCACCTCCCTGATGCTTGCCGGCGCCACCACATTGCTCCACGCCGCCGGACTCGACGGCACTTGGAAGGCCGCGTTCGACACGCAGGTCGGCAAGCAGACCTATGTCTACGAGCTGAAGACCGTCGGCGAAAAGGTCACCGGCAAGGCCACGGGGAGCATCAATGGCGGGAACCAGCGCACGGTGGACATCCAGGACGGAAGGCAGGTCGGCGACAAGGTGAGTTTTGTGGAGGTCTTCAGCTTCCAGGGGAACGACATCTCGATTCGCTACCAAGGTACGATTGCGGGCGATGTCATCCGGTTCACGCGGCAGGTCGGCGACGTGGCGACGGAGGAGTTTGCGGCCACCCGGATTCCGGGAGAGGCCGCGGCCTCCGTACCTTCGGACAGGGCGGCCCCATCCGCCGACCGACCGCGTCCAGGACGCGGCGGCTTCGGCGGCCCCATCGAGCTGGGTCCGGATGACCGGCGGGCGTTCCCGGAGGAACCCCCGGGATTCGATCAGGCGCGGGTGGGGATTCCCCACGGCAAACTGGAGATGGTCGAGTACGACTCGACGACCGTCGGCACACGGCGCAAGGTGCTCATCTACACGCCGCCCGGCTATTCGGCCGACCAGAAATATCCGGTGCTCTACCTGCTCCACGGCATTGGTGGGGACGAGGAGGAGTGGCGCCGTGGCGGTCAGCCGGAAGTCATCCTCGACAACCTGATCGCGGACCAGAAGGCCGTGCCGATGGTCATCGTCATGCCCAACGGGCGCGCGCAGCCGAACGACCGCGCCGAGGGCAATGTCATGGCCAGCGCGCCCGCCTTCGCCCACTTCGAGGGCGACCTCCTCAATGATCTCATTCCATTCGTCGAGGCGACGTATTCGGTGAAGACCGATCGCACAGACCGCGCGCTGGCCGGACTCTCGATGGGCGGCGGCCAGTCCCTGAATTTCGGGCTGGGGCATCTCGACACCTTTGCCTGGGTCGGCGGGTTCTCATCGGCGCCCAACACGAGGCCGCCGGCGGAGCTCATGCCCGATCCGGAGCTCGCGAAACAGCAGCTGAAGCTGCTCTTCGTTTCCTGTGGCAACCAGGACGGCCTGATCCGCATCAGCCAGGGAGTCCACGCCTTCCTCAAGGAGAACGGGGTTCCGCACATCTGGCACGTGGATGAGCACGCCCATGATTTCCAGCATTGGAGGAAGGCGCTGTACCAATTCGCACAACGGATTTTCCGCTGAGCGGCCAACCGGACGGGGATTGCGAGGTACGGCCTGCAACTCAACGAATTTCCAAATGCATCTCCCGCGTTTCGCATGGGTGTCGGCCGCCGGTGGGCTCGCCACCGCCTTGTTGGTCCTGCGCTGGACGGCGGTCGCCGTCGAGTCGCCTCCGTCGCTTAAAGAGGCCTTCGAGCCGTTTTTCTTGGTCGGCACGGCCCTTAATCGCTCCCAAGTCACTGGCAGCGGCGGGCGCCGGACGGCGGAGCAGCTTGCGACGGACATCGAGTTGGTGAGGTGGCATTTCAACCAGATCACCGCGGAGAACGACATGAAATGGCAGCTCATCCATCCCCGTGAGGGGGCGGATGGCTATGACTTTGCCCCCGCGGACGCCTTCGTGAACTTTGGGATGACCCACGGCATGATTCCGGCGGGACACACGCTGGTGTGGCACAGCCAGACTCCGGATTGGGTGTTTGCCGGCACGAATCCGCCGCCGGCTTCCGCCGGCCCCGTTGGTGTCACGGGTTCCGCGGGGTTCGGTCGCACCTACTCGGGACCACGCGCCTCCCGCGAGGAGTTGCTCGCGCGCATGCGCGAGCACATCCACACCGTTGTGGGCCGCTACAAGGGCAGGGTGAGGGCGTGGGACGTGGTGAACGAGGCGCTGGCCGACGGTGGACCGGAGAAGGTCCTGCGAGACTCCCTTTGGCTGCAGATCATCGGTCCGGACTTCGTCGCCGAAGCCTTTCATTGCGCTCACGAAGCGGACCCCGACGCGATCCTCCGCTACAACGACTATGGACTCGAAAACCCGGTGAAGATCCGCAAGCTCGTCAGCTTGATCCAGTCGCTGCGTGAGCAGCGGGTGCCGATCCACGCGATCGGCACACAGGCCCATCTCAATGTGGCCAGTGCCGGATTCGACGAGATGGACCGGTCCCTGACCGAGATTGCGAAGCTGGGCCTGCCGATTCACATCACCGAACTGGACATCAACACCGCCCAAGGGGGACAGCGCGGCACGGGCGCCGACATCACTGCCAATGACGCCGCCACCCGGGGCGGACTGGTGGCGGTTGCCGATGAACGACTGGCCCAGGCCTACGACGGCGTGTTCCGGTCCTTCATCAAGCATCGGGATCGGGTCGAAATGGTCACCTTCTGGGGCGTGAACGACGCCGTTTCGTGGCGCGCCCGGGGGAGGCCACTGCTTTTCGACGGAGACGGACGGCCCAAGCCCGCCTTCGACGCGGTGATCCGCACCGCTCGCGGGGGGTCTCCGGAGCCCAGGTGACCCATCGGAGGGTCTTGGGTGGGGTGTGGAAGAGGAAGCCCCGGCTGTGGATTCGGCCACTCGATTAAGCGACCGGTTAAAAGGCTGCCGGTGTAATTCCTGAGTACCAACGTGCTCTTCTCCTCTTCGTCACCTCAAGGCACCACCTCGGAGGACTGGTTAGCGTTGGGATCGAAGGCCGCTACCCGACCGCTCGCACTTGCAGATCTCGAAGGACGCTGATCCCGGGTAATGGCACTCCCCGAATTCGTCGAGCCCCGTCTTTGCGTTTGGCGCCAAACCGTTCCCGATGATGGACGAACACCTCGTTCACGAATGCCTTGGATCCCAGCACCACCCCGTCGGTCAGGTGCCGCACCCGCAAGCGCAGCACCTGCGGCACGCTCAACGCCCCGCCGCGTCGCAACTCCTCGAGGATCGTCTCCCGATCCAGCGCCACCTTGTCGCTCCGCCCCGGGCTCCCCGCCGTCACGAACAGACTCTGCCGGTACTCCGCCGCCGCCTCCCCCCAGGCGAGCGGCTTCAGGCAGCTCATCAACCCTTTGCGCAGCACCCGGTTGCCCGTCAGCGCCGCGGCATAGCCGCAGAACCGGTAGTCCTTGGGATCCTGCACGATGCCGGCCCGCACCGGATTCAGGTCAATGTACGCGGCCACCATGCGGACCGTGCCCGGGTTGTCCTCGATCAGGACGCTCTTGAAACGTTCGGCCCACAGCGTGCCGAAGCGGCCGGTCTGGCGATTGTACCAGCGGCTGAAGCGCTGTTTGAACTCCTTCATGAACGCGGACACATCGCCCATTCGTTCCAGCAGCGACTGGCGAATATCCGGATCCACCGCCCCACGCGTCTCCAATCCCTCCCGGGCCAGGACGGTCAGGATCCCTCTCTTGCCGTAGAACCCCTCCAGGCGTTGGAGCAGTTCGGCATCCGGGATTTCCCGTGCTGCCGGGACGCGCAGGAGCAGGTGGAAGTGGTTGCCCATCATGCAGTAGGTGATGATCTCGATCCCGCAGAACCGGGCGAGTTTGAGGAGGATCTCGGCGAGCTTCTCCTTGCACAGATCGTCGAGCAGACGCTGACCGCCAACGACGCGGGAGATGCAGTGGTACACCCCCACCCGCCCCTCCTCCGCCTTCACCTTCATCCGTGCCATGCGCATGGATCGTTTCTACCCCTCGTTCAGGGGAATGTCAATCTTTGAACCATCACTCCATTTTCTAGAACGAGTGGTTCTCGACCCCACACCCACCATCATTCCGGCCTTCGCGCCAGACACCGGCTTCGAGCTCGCTTGGGAGAGCCAGCCCGGCAAGGTCTACGACCTGGTCACCTCGACGGATTTCTCCACGCGGGTTGAGGCGTGGCCGGTCCATGCGGACTACGCCGACATCCCCGCCACCGGCACCACAACCACGTTGACAGATGTCCCCGTGGACGGGTCGCGGTGCTTCTTTGCCGTGATCGAGAAGGACGCCACGCCGGGGGAGTAGGCTCACCGCAGAACTTCTTGTAGGCACGTTGAAATCCGTCAGCCCACGAGGGGAAATCAGGAGTTGACCTATCGAACAGTGCATACACTGTCCTATTGTTGACGCGGAATCCACCACAAAGTACTATTTTGCCCGTGAAAAAT
>JAHCBB010000058.1 GCA_019634635.1 Verrucomicrobiia bacterium | reverse complement strand
TTCTACAAAGTTCATCTTCCCAATCCACCAGTCCGAAGGACTGGTGGGATTCTCCCGGTAAGCCGTGCGCCAATGGAGTCCCACCACGTCACCCAGCAGTCCCACGTACGGTTCGGCAGGAGCCTCACCCCACCAAGTCACCCAAGCGGGTCCTCCGCCCCGGTAGGGCGAGCCTCCGGCGAGCCGTCCGCTTGGGAGTCACCACAGGCCCCACTCGCACTTGTCCGCACGGTTCGGCGGAGCCTCACCCCACCAAGTCACCCAGGCGGGTCCTCCGCCCCGGTACGAGCCTCCGGCGAGCCGTCCGCCTGTGGAGTCACCACAGGCCCCACTCGCAGTTGTCCGCACGGTTCGGCAGGAGCCTCACCCCACCAAGTCACCCAAACGGGTCCCCCGCCCCGGTAGGGCGAGCCTCCGGCGAGCCGTGCGCCTGTGGAGTCGCCACCACGTCACCCCGCAGTCCCACGTACGGTTCGGCGGGAGCCTCACCCCACCAGGCCTCCCACCGGGCCACACCAACCCTCCACCAGATCCCCCAACCGGCGCCCGCCCTGATGGGAGGCCGGTGTGATCACCGTCCCCCGGCCAGGGCGAGGCCGGGAACAACTGGACGACCCTCCCGCTCCTGGCTCCACCGCTGGCGCCCCGGCAACTGATGGAGCAACTCCAGCAACGGTGCGGGACGAACCCGGGCTCCCCCCACGAACGCGTGCCCGTCCCGCAGCACCAGGGCGCACAGCCGCAGTGTGTCCGCCGGCCCGCCGTCGTCGTGCGCGAACACGGCGACGCACGTCTCCTCGTGGCGGACCGTCACCGCCCGGTGCCAACCGCGCGGCTGCAGGGCCTGATCCGCGCGGATCAGCATCCCTTCAACCTCTTCGCCGGTGGCATCGGTTCCCACAAGTTGCCAGCCCGCCTCGATTTCACGAACGGCGGCGATGATCCGGCGCGCTTCAGGTTCCAGCGGCGCCGCCCGGAGACCAAGTCGCACCAGCGACAACGGCATCCGGCCGATGCGGAGTCCGGCTCCCGAGAACGCGACGTTCTTGCCGGGCCGGATCATCGCCTCCCGGAGCAACCGGGTGTCGTCTCCCGGCCCGGAACTCCGCACCACTCCCAGGATCAGGAGGACGGGCAGTGCAATGGAGGAGCCCACCAGCAACCCCACCAGCCACAAGGACTGTCGCGGACGCCGGGGAGTGGTCGGATCCGATGGGGCGGGAGGGCACATGGGGGTCCGGGTCCGGGTCATTTCGGCGCGGCTTCCTGGCCGAGCTTCTTGAGGGGCTCGATGCCAAAGTGCTGTCCCAGCCGGGCGATCTTTTCAGGGTTCAATTCGCCCGCCACGTTGACGAACACCGCCTGCTCCTTCGGAGCCAGCACGGTCACGACCACGCCGGCAATGGTTTCCGGCCCCGAGGGCTTGAGGAACACGCCCACCTGCTGGTCGTCCTGCTGAACGTTGACGATGGGTTCCCAGCCGTCCGAGGTCAGACGCACTCGCAGGGTCCGAATCCGCTCCTCCAGTTCGACGCGATTGCCTTCGGACACCTCTTCGACATGAACCCGCACGGACTCCAGTCCGCGCAGGGCCTCGGCAACCTTGGGATCCTGGGTTTCCGCAACCCGGATGGCCATGCCGAGGAGCGGTCCTTTCAAGTGCACGTCCACGGACTGACGCCCATTGGCCGGCGGACTGAAGGCGCCGAGATCCACGTACCCGGGCGACTGCGGATCGGCAATCAGGTTCAAGGTGAGGGCGAGGCCGCCGGCCATGCAGGCCGCGGAGGTCCATCGGGAAGACTTCATAGGTTAATCGGTGTCGTTGTGTTGATATTGCCGCCCGGAATTCGGGCCACGGCACTCGGATCACCCCGGATGATCCCCGCCGGTTTCACATAATTCCGACACGCCACCGGCCACAGCCGTCGCCCGCGCCTGACGGGGAAAGGCGTGACGATGGGACCTCAGGACGGGATCGTCCCCGCCGTGGGTGCTTCATGAGCCAGCGGTCCAGAAATCTCCCGGGCGATGCCGCAGTGATCCGGCAGGAACGCTTGCTGCCGTTTCTCCTCGATCCCCGTTCTTATCCGCATCGCCCTCGATCCGTGACGCTGATCCAGACGCACGGGGCGTTCGTCTTCGTGGCGCCGCCATTCGTGTACAAGGTGAAGAAGGCGGTGAACTTCGGCTTTCTCAACTTCTCAACGCTCCAACGGCGGCGGCATTGCTGCGAGCGGGAAGTCGTCCTGAACCGCCGGCTGACCTCGGACCTGTACCTCGGCGTGCTCCCCATCACCGAAAAGGGGGGGCGGTTTGCATGGGACGGCGACGGCCGCGTGGTGGAGGTGGCCATCCAGATGCGCCGGCTGGCGCCCGCCTATTTCCTGGATCGCCGGCTCGACCGTGGCGCCGTGACCCCGGCGGACCTTGAGCGCGTGGCGGCCCGCATGGCGGCGTTCTATCGGACGCAGGCGCCGGGGGCGCGCGTGTCTCGAGCCGGCGGGGCGGATCAGGTGCGGCGGCTGACCGACGGCAATTTCCAGCACATGCGCCAGTTCGCCGGACGCACGCTCCCGGACGCGTCCCTGCAGGCCCTTGAGGCGTACACCGCGCGGGCCTTCCAGCGCCTGGCCCGCGCCTTCGAGGCGCGGGTGCGCGAGGGCCATGTGGTGGACGGGCATGGCGACCTGCATCTGGAGCACATCCATCTGACGCCCCGCACGCTCAACATTTACGACTGCATCGAGTTCAATGACCGCTTTCGCCAGCTGGATGTCGCTGCAGACATCGCCTTCCTGGCGATGGACCTCGACTTCCGGGGGCGTCCCGACCTGGCGCGGCTGGTATCCGAACGGGTGTCGCAGGCGCTCAACGATCCGGGCCTGCTCCGGATGCTCGACTTCTACAAATGCTACCGGGCCTGCGTCCGCGGCAAGGTGGAGAGCCTGCGCAGCGTCGCGCACGCCGCGCCGCACGGCGAGCGGACCGACGCCGCCGTTCGCGCCCGCGATTACTTCCGCCTGGCCCTTCGCTACGCCGTGTCGGGCTCGTCGCCGATGGTGCTGGTGGTGCTGGGCCCGCCGGCGACCGGCAAGAGCACGGTGGCCGCCGCGCTTGCGCGGGAACTCGGCTGGGACCGGCTGGTCTCCGACCGGCTGCGCAAGGAACTCGCCGGCGTGCCGCTGCACCATCGGGGCTCCAGTGCCGAGCGGAGGCAGCTGTATTCCCGGGCTCGAACGGAGGCCACCTATGAGGCGCTGATTGTCGCCGCGGTGACGGAGGCCGCCCGGGGGCAGTCGGTGATTCTCGATGCCACGTTTTCGGCACGCCGGCACCGGGAGACCCTCCGGAAGCGGTGCGCCGGGGCCGGAGCCGATTGCTGCTTCATCGAGTTGTGGGCGCCCGCGACGATCCTGCGCGCCCGCCTGGAGGCCCGGGCACGGGCGCCCGGAGAAGTGTCGGATGCCCGCCTCGAGGATCTCTCCACGGTGCTCCGGCGATACCATCCCCCGTCGGAACTGCCTTCCCGGGACCGGATCCGCATCGGGACCTCGCGGCCATCGGACGCCGTCCTCGCCCGGATCCTGACGGCCCTTGCGCGGCGTCAGGCCGGGCGGGGGTCGAGCAGGCGATAGCCGTTGTCCCGCTGGCGGGGTTCGCAGCCCAGTTCCCGGATGAGCCGCTGCATGTCGGTGACTCCCATGCGATGCGTGGTTCCGGCCGCGCTGACGACGTTCTCCTCAATCATGATGCTCCCGAGATCGTTGGCCCCGTGCAGGAGGGCGATCTGGCCGACGTCGGGCCCCTGCGTCACCCAGGAACTCTGCACACTGGGGATGTTGTCGAGGTAGATGCGGCTCAGCGCCTGGGTCTTGAGGTACTCATGAGCGCCCACCGGCTCGGCCTTGAGCGCGGTGTTTTCGGGCTGGAACGTCCAGCAGATGAACGCGGTGAACGCGCCGCCGGCAAGGCGCCCGGACTCCAGGGCGTGGGCATAGGCCGCCGCGCACTGCATGGGTTCGGGCAGCGTCTCCGCTCCGGGCGGCAGTTCACGGCCGCAGGGCGGGAGACGGTCCAAGGAGCGGTCCTGCTGGGCACGCACCACGTCAAGGTGCTCAATCCGGTCGGCCAGCGTCTCCACATGCCCAAACATCATGGTCACCGAACTGGCCAGTCCGATCGCATGCGCCCGGTCCATCACGCCCATCCATTGCGCGGTGTCGGCCTTCAGGGGCGCGATCCGGTTGCGGACTCGATCCACCAGGATCTCCCCGCCGCCGCCCGGCAGGGAGCCGAGCCCCGCGGCGGCAAACTCCCGGAGCAGCGACTCGACGGGTTCCTGAAACACCTCCTGGAAATGAATGAACTCGCTCGGGCTGAACCCGTGGATGTTCACCGTGGGATACTTCGAGCGGATGTGGTGGAGCAGATCCAGGTACCATTGCTTGGTGAGTTTCGGATGGTGCCCGCCCTGCATGAGGATCTGGGTGCCGCCGAGCGTCAGGGTCTCCTCGATCTTGCGGTCCATTTCCTCAAGGGAGATCACGTAGGCGTCCGCATCCTTTTCCGACCGCCAGAACGCGCAGAACTTGCAGTACACGTTGCAGACGTTGGTGTAGTTGACGTTGCGGTCCACGATGTAGGTGACGATCTCGTTGCCGCGGCCGCCGTGGGCCGGTGCACGCACCAGCCGCCGGCGCCGGTCGGCGAGGGCGCCCAGTTTCTCCAACGGCAGCGCGTACAGGCGCTCCGCCTCGGCCGGGCCGATGCGGGCGCCATCCCAAACCTTGCGGATCAGACCGTCCAATGACGGGTCATGCACCATGAGGCGAGGGTATGCGCCTTGTCGCCACAGGCAACCCGCGACCCGATTCCCGGGCACCGCCAAGAATCCGGGCTTGTTCCGCCACGGGCGGGGCGATTAGCACTCCGTCCGTGACCGCCGAGTACCTGGAACGTTGCCGCGGCCTGTTGGACCGGGTCGCCGCGCAGAGGCCGCAGATCCGTCAGGCGGCGGACTGGTTTGCCGGCACGATCCTTGCCGGCCGGATGGTCCACTTGTTTGGGTCCGGACACAGCCGCATCCTCGTGGAGGAGATGTGGCCCCGGTACGGCTCCTTCCCGGGGTTCAACCCGATCGTGGAGCTTTCGCTGAGTTTTCACAATCTGGTGGTCGGGGCGAACGGCCAGCGCCAGGCCATGTTTCTCGAAAACGTCTCCGGGCTCGCCGAACGGATCCTGCGTAATTTCGACCTGTCGCCGCAGGACACGGCGCTGGTGGTGTCGTCCAGCGGCTGCAGCCGCGTCCCGGTGGAGATGGCCGAGGGGTTTCAGCGGCGGGGCCTCCGGGTGGTGGCCATCGTCTCCCTCGCCCACAGCGTGGCCAGCCGGAGCGCCCGGGAGGATGGCCGGAAGCTTCAGGACTTCTCGGACCTGGTCCTCGACACCGGAGCGCCCGTCGGCGACGCCATGGTGCACGTGCCGGGACTGGAGACGCCGGTGGCGCCGGGCTCCACGGTGGGGGGCTGTCTGCTGGTGAATTCCATCAAGGCGGAAGTCGCCGCGCGGCTCACGGCCGCCGGTCAACCGCCGCGGGTGCTGACCGCGCCGGCGATCCTCGGCGCCGAACGCGCCGCTGCGCTGTTTGAGGCGGCTTACGACGAACACGCCCGCCGGCTGGCCAAACTCTACGAACGGGTGGGCCTGTGAAGCCGCACGTGCTCCTTGTCGAATGCGACGACCGTCCCGGCCTGGTCCACGGGATCACCGGGGTGCTGTTCCGGTCCGGCGTCAACGTGGTGGGCAACCAGGAGTTTGTGGACCGCACCGCGCGCCGCTTCTTCATGCGCACGGAATTCGACGGTGCCGTGGACGAGGCGGCGCTGGTGCCGGAGTTGAGGGCGCAGCTCCCGGAAGGCGCGATGCTTCACCTGTCGCGGCTCGCGCCCAAAAGGGTCGTCGTGCTGGCCTCGAAGGAACATCACTGCCTCGCCGACATCCTGGTCCGGCATGCGTTCCACGAGCTCAATGCCCATGTGCTGGCCGTGATCAGCAATCACCCGGTGCTGGAGCCGCTGGTGCGCAAGTTCGAACTCCCCTTCCACTGCCTGCCGCACACCGGCCTTCCCCGGGAGGTCCATGATGCCGCCGTGCTCACCCAAGTGCAGCAGTACCGTCCGGATCTCGTCGTCCTCGCGAAATACATGCGGGTGCTCAGTCCCCGCTTTGTCGCGCTGCACCCCGCGCGGCTGCTCAACATCCATCACAGCTTTCTTCCGGCCTTTGCGGGGGCGCGTCCGTATCACCAGGCCTTTGAGCGCGGGGTCAAGGTCATCGGCGCGACCGCGCACTTCGTCACCGACGACCTCGACGCCGGCCCGATCATCGTCCAGCAGGTCGTGCCCGTGGACCACACCCATACCGCCGAGGCCCTCGTCCAGTCCGGCCGCGACGTGGAGCAGATGGTCCTCGCCCGCGCCCTCCGCCTGGTCCTGGAGGAACGCGTCTTCCTCTGCGGCAACCGCACGGTGATCTTCGACTAGCCCTGGCCATGAGTTCCTCCTCATTCCCAATCCCCTCCGAACGATGACCTCCTCCCCCCTTCGCACGTCCGTGGTCGGCAGCTATCCGTTTCCGGGCTGGCTCGAACTGGCGTCGGCGCAGCTCGAGCGGTTTGGTCCGGACGACCTCGCAGAGCTGCAGGAGGATGCCGTGACCGCGGCGCTGCATGATCAGCGAGCGGCCGGACTCGACGTGGTGACGGACGGCGAGCAGACCCGCCTGGATTTCAACCTCTCGTTCTACGGCCATCTCCGCGGCATTGACCTCGAATCGGCGCCGCCGCGGCGGTGGGGTCCGCCCGCCCACGATCAGCGCGGACGCCACCGCGTGGTCGCTCCCCTGGAAGCGCCGCGGGGGCTGGGGGCTGTTGAGGAGTACCGAAGGCTCCGCCGTGTCGCCGCTGCGTGGGGCGACCCTCCCGGCGGCGGGCCGACTTTGAAGGCATCCGTACCCGGCCCATACACCCTGTCCGGACGCCTCCTGCCGAATCCGGACCTTGGCTACGCCGACCGCTGGGCGCTCGCCGAGGCGCTGCTGCCGATCGTGCGTCGTGAACTGGAGGGCCTCGTGGAGGAGGGCTGCCCGGAGATCAGCGTGGATGAACCCAGCATGAGCTGTTACGCGCACCGGGAGGATCCACGGCGCTTTGTGGACCTGTTCAACCGGACCGTCGAATCCGTTGCCGGACGCACGCGCGTCTGCACGCATCTGTGCTTCGGCAACTACAAGGCCCGCGCCGTGGGACCGCGGCAGCTGGCGCCCCTGTTTCCGGCATTTCTCGACTTCCAGTGCGACGAAATGCACGTCGAGATGGCGAGCCGGGAGTTCGCCGAACTGGAGGTCATCGGGGCCATTGCGGGGCGGTGCGACGTTGCGGTGGGGGTGGTGGACGTGAAGAGCTACTACGTGGAGGCGCCCGACGACATCGTCCGCCGGGTGAAGCGCTGTCTGGAGCTGGCTCCTGCCGACCGGCTGGTGTTCGCCCCCGACTGCGGGCTGAGCCAGACCGCCCGGTGGGCGGCACGCCGGAAACTGGTCCACCTGGTCGCCGGCGTCCGCGAGGTGCGCCGGGAACTGGGGATCCGGTGAGCCGGGCGTCTGCGCGGAGCGCTTTGGAGCAATGCGGCGGCCCACCGCCGCTTTCGGAGCGGGCCAGCCCGGAACCAGCGGGCGGCGGATCGAATCCTGCCTTGGCCACACCCCGCGGGGGCGCGGCGCGACGCCCCAAAACGGCGCGCGGGCGCCGTACTCCACGACGCGGGGCGTTCGCCAGAGGGACTTGCGACCCCTCAGACCCCCCTAGTCCTGAATTTGTCCCAATCGAGGCACGCTCAAAAACAAAATCCGTCGCAACTGACTCTCAGTGATTCCAATACACTGGTGGAGGCGGGGGGAGTTGAATCCGCGCAGAAACCTCGAAAACCCTAGATTTATTGGGGTTTTTGAATGTCGCCCATGCAAGGCAATGCAAGGAAATACCCTTCCGTTTGTGGGAAAACGTGGGAAGGAATCGGCCGGGTGCGGTCATTCGTCAGCATGACGGTGTCACCGGCGCAACTACGGGATCCAGGACGGCGACTGGATCCACCGGTGGGCGGTCCATCCGTTCTCCGGGGGTGCGCGGGGTGTTCTCGACGCCTCCGCGATCGGGTTCCGGTCAGGCCGCCATGCAGCAGCAATGGCAGACGAGCGGCATCGCCTTCCGTGGCGCCTGGGCGTCAGTCCATCTGTCCGCAAACTACGGGATCCTCCCTCAGGTGCGGACAGACGAACCGGTGCATCAGGACGGTGCCCGTGGTCCGCGGGGTGTTCCATCGCCGGGTTTCGGAAGTCGCGACGTCCAGGTGCCGGATCCGGGTCGGGTCCCGGCGGCGGCCGGTTCCAGGTGCCCGGGTGCGTTCCCGCCATTCCCGATGATCTCAGGGTCCCGGTGCGGCTCCAGGCAGGGTGCCGCTGGTCCCGGGGTCCGGCCCGGTTGTGACGGTTCCGTCAGGGTGCGGGTCCGTCGGAATCCGGGCGTGTCCGTCAGCGGATCCCATCAGGACCGCCATCCTTCGAGCGCAATCGGCCCGCCATGCCATCGGTAGGGTCAATCCGTCCAGGACCAGGGCGGCATCAGGAAGCGCCAGGCGGGGTCCCGGACGCTGGAAGGATCCGTGAGTGCGTCCCACGGTACCGGCAAGAAGGCGGTCAGAACTCCGGAGTTCCGGCGCCAGGCTGGTCCACGGTGTCTGCCAGTACTGGTCCCACGATCACCCGTCCTTCGTTTCCCGGTCTCGTTTCGAACCGGTGTCCCGCGCACGGATCCAAGGCAACAAGGCGTTCTGCCTCCCATGGCGGGATCTCCACCAAGGCCAGGAGGTCACCATCGGGTCCAAACACCTCCAACTCGACGGAGGCGGCGGCACCTATGGCCACCAGCGATTCCAAGGTGCGGTCGTGCATACCCGGACGGTGCTCGTGGTCACCGGCGCTAGCCATCCCCAGATTTGACGATCCACGACGCACGGGAAGGGGTCGCCAAGGCGTTTTGATTCGCAGGAAGGGGTGGAGACAGCGGACCAAATCGTCCTCCTGTGGAAGGTGTTCGTTGCGCTCATGGAAATGCAACGGCACTTCAGGGGGCGACGAAACTACTCGGATACGGCACGGTAGAGCTTCACTCGCGTGTCAGAGCCTGGCGCAAGGAACGTGTAGGGAAACGCAACCGGGAAGACGCGCAGTTCAGGCACCCACGGCCCTCCCGGAGAAACCGAGGATTCAATCAAATAACCGGCACCTGGCAATCCATCGCGCAGGGTCAAAGCTGGATGCAAGGCAGTTGACAAGCTCGTGGAGGCCAAAGGTGCTAGCGGAAACGACTGGTAAATCTGATAGACAGGAGTCGAAACACCGGGTCTCGGAGTGTCCATTGAATATAGCACAAATGCGATAAAAGAATCCGCTCCATAGACGACGGAGAAAACACGATGCTTATTCCCAATGACAACCTGATGATCTACCCATTTAAAACCATCAGCTGAAACAAAAAGATATTCGCGCTGAACCGTAAGTACAAACACCTCACCAGAAACAGAAACGACATCTCCAGATGAACCATGCGAAGTAGGAAGAAAACTGCTCCATTCAACGCCATTAGTAGACACCGAAATAGTTGTTCGCCTTACGTCAGGTGAATAATCAGTTGCGACCCATGTACCTTTCAAATAGGCAATTGATGTAAAAGGCGGAAAGCTAATAGCAGGACGAAATAGTGCTCCATCAAATGACTCTTCGGGATTGGGCCCCTGGGTCAGGAATCGGTCATTGCAATAAGTCACAGGGTTGCGAGGACCATTTGTTGAACAAATATCCCAATCAAAACCGTTTGTTGAGCATATTATTGTTCGTGAACTGTCGTTAATCTGCAAAACGAATTTCCCTGAACCAAAGTTTATCGGACCACCCTCCCCGAGTGGGACTCTACGAGTTATCCAAGTCTCGGCATCATTCGAAATGTGGAGTTTGCTCCCAGACTGTCCAACGATTACATCATTACCAATAGCAAAAGTGTCTGCTCTGTCAGCAAGCGTTTGTCTCCATTCCCGGCCATCTGTCGAAGTAAGAATACTTGATCCACCAGCCACAAGCTTGCCACCCACTTCAACTACTCCTGTTTGAGGTACCCCGAACCCTCCCCGGTTAGTCTCAGAATATCGGAGATTCCAGAAGTCAAGTGGCCCTCCGTGAACAAAACCTCCAGCGAGGTGAACGGATGCCATTAGCCAGAATGGACGCATGGCGACAATGGCAATGTTCGATAGGCAACTCGTCAATGCGGATTTCTGCCCGTAACGGATCTCCACGAATGGTTCAAGAACGCAAGTGGCTGCAAACGTCTCCGTCGCACGCAGTGAGACAAGGCCACGATCAGATCTAGCTACTGCTGCCCCGCGGGAAGGATGAGGACAGCAGGGCGAGTCACCCTGCCGTTGTCCCGGGTGCGGTGTACGGTGTCGCCCATGAAGCAATTCCCCTCGCCCCATCCGTCCGGGCAGCCCGGCCAGGTGTGCCACACCCGCGCTATGCACGACCCGCAGGTCTTCCGGCTACCGGACGGCCTCGCCCCCGGGGTCCTGGTGCGGCGGTAGGCGATCACTCCGGAGTGACGAATGGCCCACCCCCACCGCACGTCCACGGCGGCCAGCAGCGGCGTAGCGCGGCGGGGGCGTTGGGGAGGCTTGGGGGGTTGAGGGGTGGGAAGGCGAGGGCTGGCAAACTAACGGCAGATCGGCGGGCGGAAATTGCAAAGAAGGCCGCCGAAACCCGCTGGGGCAGAAATGACTAGGTTACGACGCGATCCCAGGGTAATGAGCGGGCGCCTCCAGTTCTTCCATGTCCTCCCTGAAGTCAAAGGACATCTCTATATACGCGCCATGTGGGTTGTTTTCGTTGTAGCTATCCACCCCGCTTTTCAACTGTCGGCAGTCATGGACAGCCAATTGCCGTCCGTACTGGAGTGCCTTCAACGCCTGTTTTGGTGTGGCGTCTTGCATGTCCACCCATAGGAATGTCTGCTCGCATTCACCGTTTAGAAGCTGGGCGTCTTCCCTGAACGGTCTGAGTTTCCGAACGCTCCTCCCCTGAGGGTCGGTGTAGTGCTCATCCCGCATCGCTGACGCGATTTCTTGAGCGCATTGGCTGATAAGGCTTTTGGGGTATGGCTGCCACAATCCTTCCAGGATTGCCCAGGCTGCAATGTCTTTGGCAGAGGCTGGCCATTTCTCTCCAGCTATCCGGTAAGACTCCGTGATCTCTTGAAGGAATTCTTTTTTTGTCTTCGGCATGGTATCTACTCCTCTGATTCTGACCCCCACCCGTCATGAAGGGCGGTAGTTATGGCGATTCCTTTAATCCTTACAAGCATGTCTCGAAACAGTTGGTAGTTCCCGAGCCTGTGATGCAACTGCCCAACTACTATACCGGGATGAATCTTATTAGCGTTCGCGAATTGTAGAACCGAAACCCGCGAAAAGGTTGGTCTCTTTCTGAGGATGTATGAGTCAATTTTACCAACCGGAATGAGCATTTCCGCAGCCTCGCGATTTGCCCTCGCCTCAATCTCGGATAGCGGCGCCGCGTCATCACCCCCCACGCTCATATCTACGTCAATCAATGCGGAACTGCCATCCTTGTGCTCAATGTGAGACAATTCATGGCAAAGGGTGTGCCAAAACCAATCAATACGGTCGTATCTTAGTGAAAGTGCTATTACCGGTTTGTCCCACTCAGAACCAAGCCACAATGCAGCACCATCAATCTTACTTCGCTTAATGTGCTCGACAAGCACGTATCTGATTCCGAACTCCGCCAGAACCTTTGGGACGGCCGCCACAGACTCGGGGAACGCGGCCAACTTTCGTAATTTCGCTTTGCACTCCGGAAGTCGCCACTCAACATATCGTCTCACCGGAATTGACCGCGCTAGGTGCAAGCAACGCACACACCAAGCAAGCTGCTCTGCGGTTGGAGTTGACCCGCTATCTGAAGATCTTGCAGCCAGCTTCATCTCGTTGAAGTCAACAACTGAATAGAACTTTTCAACCTCGAACGCCAATCCTTCGGCAGATTCCGAATAATTGATCCAGCCACGCCTGACCATCTCTTTGACTGGAGACGTTCTGTAAATGGATGCCCGGCGCTGAATTTCGTCAGTAGGCGCGGCGACCTTTGAAAGGCGGTATGCGGTATCCAGATTGAGCCAGTATTCCGCCGATGTATCGAAGGCGGCAGCCAATTCGACCGCGGTGTCCGGAGTAATTCCCCTCTTGTCGTTAACGATCAGATTGATAGCCGCCTCAGGCCGGCCAATGATCTTGGCGAGATCCCCTTGAGTCCAGTCGCGTTCATCAAGCTCCTCCCTGATAAAATCGCCAGGGGGAAACACTTCAGCAGGCCTCCTCGGGGGCTGGTTGGTTGCGTGCTGATACATTTTAGTGGTAATCCTCAATAGCTAAAATAACGATAATGTTTTTGGGTGTTGCTTGCTTAATCTCAACAATAAGCCGCCACTGGTCATTCAACCTTATTGATCGCTGGTGTGATCTGTTTCCCTTCAGTTTTTCAAATCTGTTTCCTTTGACCGCGTAAAGGTCCCTCTCATCAACCGCGGCGCGAATGGATTGAACCCGCCTCCGGTATGCCCTGACGATATCCGGGGCGCACCCAGCATTGAAATCGGCATCCGTTTCAAGCCTATCCAAATCCTGATTTGCGAATTCAATCTCCATTCAGACCCTAGGTTGGTTGAGGGCTGCATGTGGATAGAGTTGCAGCGCCGGGGTGGTCTGGCAATCAAAAACAACGAAATTACGCACCCCGTCATTTTTGGCTTCCGTTCCATGAGCGCTCAAGCATACTGACCCCGTGAAAAAGCTGACGAGCGAACAACGCCGCGCTTCTGTTTCTGGATCCCGGAATCAGCCCACCCCCACCGCGCGTCCACGGCGGCCAGCAGCGGCGTAGCGCGGCAGGGGGGGCCAAAAACCTAGGTCTGGGTCTCCGCGGCGGGCAGGCCGTGCTCGACCCTGAAGGACTCAGCCTGCCGCTGCTTGCCCAGCAACTCGTCCTCCCACTGGTCGGCAACGCGCTCGATCTCCGTGGCGCAACGCTCTGCATCCGAAGCCTCGACGAGCTTGCAGCCAGCCTGAAACCATGGGGTGAACCGGTCGCCAAGAATTCCGAGGGCGGCCTCGCGGGCGGCGGCGGCCCCCTCGCGATGCTGCGAGGCTTTGTCCCGGGCCACCAGCAATTCGTCCCGTCGCCGGCGGAGGTCTTCCACCTTGCTCTGGTACTCGCGCCGCAATGCCAGGGCGGCGGCACGCTTGCCTTCCAGCGCGTTCACCTTCTCTTGCGCCCGGGCCAGGTCGGACTCGACCCGGAAAAGCGCTTCGGACGCGGGAAGGGCGGCAGTGATTCCTGGGCTCTGGTCAATGGATGTCATTTGCGGTTTGGTTCGTGGTTGACGGCAAGGTGGTGGGGAAGCGGCTGATGTCCGGATTGTTCCCGCAGCGCCGCGATGGTGCGGTCAAGACCGGTCAGGTGTTTGGCCGCGGACGGTCCCGGGGCCTTCGGGCGCTTCAGCGGGGAAACAGCCCGTGACTGTCGGGAAAATGCCGCCCGTACCCGGTCCAGGCCTCGCGGTTCAGAGGTATCAGCAGCCTTCGATGCGGGTGCAGGTGCGTCCGCGGTGCCAGCGGCAGCCTCAGCGCGGTTCAGCAGCGGTTCGATGATCGCAGCGGCTTCCGCGCGGGCGGCGGGATCGGACGAGTCCAAATTTTCGAGGCACTTGCCCGACGGATCCGCGAGAGAAATTTCCTTGACAAGCCGCTGCAAGGTCTGGAACCGGCGCTGGGCGGCAGT
>JAHCBB010000057.1 GCA_019634635.1 Verrucomicrobiia bacterium | reverse complement strand
CGTTCGGCTACATGAATGATGCTGGTTTTCACACGGTGTTCGATGCCTCCACCACCGGGTGGCGCTACTGGTGGTTTCCAGCAATCGGCTTGATTTTTGTCGGCATCGGTTTGGCACTGCCTGCTCTCATCCGGGCTGGCGTTTTCCGTAGACCGCCCCCCTTCATGGAGAAATGGTTTCCCAAGGTGTTCCTGGGGTTCGCGATTCTTTGGACCTCAGCTTCCTTCCTGGCGACCTTTCTAGAATACAGAAGTTCGGTGAGCGCCCTCAAAGGCAACAGAGCGGAAATTGTCGAAGGCGTCGTGACCAATTTTCGCCCCATGCCTTATACCGGACACGTTGACGAGTCTTTTGAGGTGAATGGCGAGAAATTTGAATACTCCGACTATGGAGTCACGGCAGGCTTAAATAACACCGCCTCCCATGGAGGACCGATTCGCGAGGGTCTGCTTGTCAGGATCTGGCATTACAAGGGGAGGATCCTCCGCCTGGATATCAAGAAAGAGCCGAACCAGTCGGATGGAGCTAAACGCCGCCAGCCCCTCGGTTTTCGAGAGTTTGGCTGCAAGTCTGGTGTCCTTGCGTTTACGGCGGCGGTAGCTCATCCTCTTCGTTCGACGAAACACGTATGCCGACCGCATCCATAAAGTTCACTTCGGACTACCTGATCGCGGCATTTCAGCGATACCGCCGACAGCATCGTGGCAGATATGTCGGCCTCGCCATTAAACTGCTCGCACTCGCGTTGCTTGCTCCTCTCGCCTTTTGGATGTTCTGGCAGGAGCACCTTGTGATTGGTGGCCTTTTTGCCGCGCTGAGCGTCTTCATGTTCTTTGCCCATCACGTGGATTATTGGCTCGCCCGACGTTCGTTTACGAAGTCGCCATACCGCGATGAGGATGTATTGATCGAGTTTACCGATGCTGGCTTTCACGCCCGCTCACCAAAGCAGGACACCAAGCTTCAGTGGTCGGCGTTTACCAAGGTGGCTCACTTCAGAGATGGATTCCTGCTCTTCCAAGGACCCAAGTTCTTCAATTGGATACCTTTTTCCTCTTTGGGGAGTCCGTCGCAGGCCGCTGAGTTGTCGGCCTTCCTGCGATCCAAGATCTCGGAACACAAAATCGTCGAACCAAGCGCTGCACCGAATGGCGGCCCCGCCACGCAGCTTGGCAATTCGGGCGTCACGGAGGGGCCGCCATGGGTGAGCTGAGTCGTTCGGCGGGACTTGAATTCACACCTTGAACCAAGGAAAGTAACAAAAATGGATCTCATCACATTTGTGGTTAGCCTCGGGCTCATTCTCATCTATGGCACGCTTTTGCTAATCCTGAAATCGCAAGGCGCGCATCAGCGAAAAGTGGAAACACTTTTGACGGAGATCCGCGACAAGGTTTCATAGGAATAGCTGACAGTTCCGGAATGCCGAACAAGGCAGATTGCCAACCCGAACGCTCCCGGAGGCCCGCCATCGGTGAGCTCACACGTTCGGCTGCACAGCGCCCAACGCAAGACCCGCAATTGTGAGACTTCGATCCGTTACCAAGACAGTTTCAATTGCTGCGCCTGTTCAGCGCGTGTTCACCTTTATCACCCTTATAATGCTGGCCACAATTGCCAGTGCTATCTGGATTTTGACGCCCGCCAAACTGCGTCAGCAAGACAAGATTCTTCAAACCCAGTTCGATCAACTTCAGGGCTACACTGGTGATCCGGTCATCCAGACGTTGCGGGACACTGGGCCGGATGCCGTCGCATTTTTGGCCCGCCAGATGAAGCGCAAGGATTCGGTTCTCCTCGACTGGTATGTTGCACTCTGGCCAAAGCTGCCTGTGTTCATCAAATCCAAACTCAAACAGCCTGTGAACGCGACGACAATCCGAGTAAAGGCGGTCGGTGCATTGAGGCAAATGGGGACTTCTTTCACTGGTTCTGAGATTGGTTTGGTGGCGTTGACGAATGCCTTGTCTCATCCTGACATTGAGCTTCGCTCGCGCGCTGAAGGCGCTCTCGGTGATTTGGGCCCGAAAGCTAAAGATGCCGTGCCAGCCTTGATTGAATGTGTTGCGGCAGGCACGAACATAAATGGAGTTTGGGCGCTTGGCAGGATCGGTCCTGATGCAAAGGCGGCACTTCCGATTCTGGAATTCAAGATGAGACAAGGCACAGGCAGAGAGCGAGTTTATGCAGCGGGGGCTGTTTGGAAAATCGGAGGCGAGAACACCGAAGCGAGAATCGTAATCAAAGAGGCATTGGAGAATCCAGACCGTCACATTCGAATTGATGCTGAAAACGTTCTCGTGGAGTCTCCAGAGATCTGCCCACAATGATTGAAGTGCCGCCTAACCCCGAAATTTTCCGACAGATTTGTCGAACTGATCCCTTCTGCGGGTTATCCCCCGTTGAAAACCCTTGGTATGGTTCAATGCCCCCAACAACGCACGAAGCGCCCGGACTTGTTGGACGTCGTCCCTCCAAGGCGCCACCGGCCCACACCGGCCTTCAGCGGATGCCTGGCAGAGATGATGACGTTGGTGGCATCCAGGGAGCCGGCGAGTTTGTTCAGCGAGCCTGTTGAGGATCCGCTGAACGTCTCTCTTGTCCGAAAGACAAATAAAAGCGCCTGCGTCAGAGTTGAAACCAAACATTTAAGCTTATGAACCCTTCATTATCCCTACTGCTTGGAATCTCGCTTCCGTTGCTGTGTTGGCCGGAAGCAGTCACTGCACACCGACCGGCAACAATAGCTGCTGTTGCCGCTACCAATCCGGTAACGGATTTGTAACAAAGATGTGGAAGTGCAGCAGTTCCAGCAAATGCGGTGACGAATACGTCAGTTCGACAAACTGCGGATGTATTCTACATTGGCCCCGTGCGACTGCGGTTGAGGTCCTGCGGCTTTCCCCGGATCCCGCGTGAATCAGAATGGGAATTCCTCACCAGCCGTGAAGAACCGGGTCACCCGTCTCGTTCCGATCGTGATCGGGCTGGGACTGCTGGCAGTATTCGGAATCTCCAAATACTCCCAGCGGGAGCGGGAGACGTTCAACCGCGAAAAGCGAACCAGGGCGCACCAAATCATTGAAAATTGGGAGAAGGAAGAATACGTCAACATTGATTCAAGTCCACAGTTCCAGGAGTTGCTTTTCGCCAGACTGACGGTCCAAGCCGGAGAGGATGTCCCCAGCGATCCTGGGATGATGAGCGACTCGCTGAAGCGGGCCTTGATCTCGTTCCTCGTCGCATTCAACGACGGCACTTACGAGGCGTTTCGGCGTTTTCGAACACCAGTCCGCCATATCATCAGCGAGGAGACGCAGTCGCTGATGCGGCAGTCCCTCGAGTCCGATGTTCCCATTCAGGTTTTTCTGCCCCCGACGAACGCGGCTCCCGGTGAGCGCAGGAGCATCCGACGCGTTCTGAAAACAGCGTCTGAACTGGAATTATCCGTGCCCGAGCGGGTGGATGCGGACGAGCTCGACCGGCTGTGCTTCACCCTTGTTTCACAAGGAACGTTGTTCCGTGGGTACATCACAGGTGTCTGCCTGAATCGTTCTGAATTGCGGATTGATTCCAGCAGGGAGCTGATCTCTCCAATACAACAGGTACTGGCTAAATTCCCCGAGGAATTGGGAACCACCCTTTGGGGGTCTGGATACACACCTGTCGTGACGCCCGATCAAATCCTGTCTCGCTCCGGAAGAATCATTTATGCAACCTGTCAGCTCCTGATCCGTCCTGCGCCCCGGATTGGCCGCAGCCTCTCCTCCTGACCTTCTTTTGGAATGATGTCGAGAACATCTGGGTGCCTTGGGAGCTCGGCAGCGCAAGCGTCTACACGAGGTCGAATTTTCAACCGTACTTTTAGCGGATGACCTTGCAGTTTCTTCTTGATCGGTGGGTTCGCCTTTATGGAGCTCTACTCCTGACCGCTGCGGGCATGAAAGCATATGCGCCCAAGGGTGTGATCACCGTTCTGGGTTTGGACGGAGTACCCACCGACATGCCTCCTCTTGCACTTTGGTCCGTGATCATCACCGTTCGAGTTCCAGCCAGCGCGGTGACAACCGCCAACTGTCGGAGGGCCGCGCGCTCAGGTTTCGCAGGGGAGTCCGCGCCGGGCGGGGCGGCTCACGTGCATCCGCTCAATCGAGGAGCCGCTCGACCAAACGGCCGGCACCAATCATGCCAAAGGTTGCGGTCACAAAAACGGAGGATCCCAGACCGTCGTTGCAGTTCAAGCGGCGCCCCGGCGGGGGATCATCCAGGGCGGGCGGGCAGGCCCGGGCTTCCGCCCCCGGAATCACGGGCGATTCCGGCGAATAGACGCAATCCACCCCCATCCGTCCCGATCGTGCAAAACCGTGGTCACGCCGCAGTTGCCGTCGCACGGAGCGGAGCAGCCGGTCATGCGTGACCTCGGAGAGATCCCCGACCCGGACCTGGGATGCATCCCTCCGTCCCCCGGCCGCCCCACAACTCACCAACGGCAGCCCACGGGCCCGCGCGCCGGCGATCAAGGCGCACTTGTCTGATACCGGGTCAATCGCATCCAGCACCCCTCCCAGCGGTGCGGTCCCGGACAATGGCTCAAGGATCCGTGATGCGCTGTCCGGTGTGAAGAAGTCCAGGATCGGCGTGACCCGGCATTCCGGATTAATGGCCCTCACCCGCGATGCCAGCACCTCCCCCTTGGGCAGGCCGATCGTTCCATCCATCGCCGGCAACTGACGGTTCACATTGCTCACGCAGATGTCGTCGAGGTCCACCAGCGTCAAGGCCCCCACACCGCTGCGGGCCAGGGCCTCCACCGACCAGGAACCCACGCCGCCAAGGCCCACGACAAGGATGTGCAGATGTCGCAGCCGTTCCAGTGCCGCCTCTCCATACAGGCGCGCCACCCCGCCAAACCGGACTGGATGATCGCTCATGGCTGAATCCATTCGCCGGACCACTCCCGTCCCGCCCTCAGAAATCGCGCCCTCCGGTGCCGTTCGTCCCCCAGCCAGAGCCAATCCAGTTCCAGAGTGGCGCCGACCAGCACGGTAAACTGTGCCTCGTCCCCCGCTTCCTCCGGACCGGGTCCCGATGCCGGATCCGTCAGGGGTGTTCCCGGACCCGCCCCGTGACCGTAACGTCCACGCTGCCCTCCCGGCAGGCGATGCCAGTAGGTCTGCGACACCGGATCCCGGGTGTGGACGCGAACCCGGGTTCGCACTCGCAGCTGCACCCGGGCTGCCGGATCGTAAAAGACCCAGGTGGCCCTCGGATCCGAGGTCAGTTCGGACACCTTTGCCGCCCGGGCATCCGAAAAGGCGATCAACTCGAATCCGGGAAGGGTCACCCCACGAAGCACGACGGTCCGTGCCTCCGGCCCGCCCTGACCGATGGTGGCCAGCACCGGCGTTCGCCACGGATTCGGGCCCGGGCGCACCGCCTCGACGAGAGCCGACTCAATCCATCCCACCAGGCCGGGAAGCGTCGCCATGTCCCATGAAGTGCGTGTCATGCCGCGCCATCGTGCCGTCGCGACCCACCCGGGTGAAGCCGGGATCCAACGAACAGGACGCGTGCAACAACTGCATTTACAGGTCCGGCGCGATCTGTTCCCATACACCCAATCTCCCGAAGTTTTTCTGCCTTCGAGTTCCGGCAACCACCGGATCCCTCCCCCCCATGAAACACCCCCGTGTCAAAAATCGCCCGCCAGGGTTCACCCTCATCGAGTTGCTCGTGGTCATCGCGATCATTGCGATTCTTGCGGGCATGTTGTTGCCGGCCATCGCCAAGGCGAAATCCAAGGCGATCCAGGTCAAGTGCCTCAGCAATCTCAAGCAACTGGGCATCACTTCCATGCTCTACGCGCACGACAACAAGGACCAGTTCCCCAACATGATTGACCCGGTCACGCGGGCGGCGGGCGCCTGGCCCTGGGATCTGCCGGCGTATGTGGCCAATCTGCTGACGGCCAACGGGGCACGCCGGCACATCCTGTACTGCCCGGCGTTTCCCAAGCAGAACAACGATGAACTGTGGAAGTTCTCGACCGACAGCGTCACCGAGACCACGATCCGGAACCAGGGCTACCGGGTGGTGGGATACCAGTTCGCCTGGGCCAGCGCCGCGCGCGTCCGGGCCACCAACATTACGGAGTCCATCAACCCCAAACCCTGGCGGATGCGCGATGGCACCGAGCTGAATCCATCGGTTTCCGAACGGGTGATCATCGCCGACGCCACCCTTTCAATTGGCATGAACGAAACCGACCGCTCCCGGAATCGCTACACCCAGGTGGACGGCGGCTGGAGGGGCCACCAGACGCCGCACCTCCGGGGAAAACTCCCCTTGGGTGGCAACATTTTGATGGCCGACGGTCACGGCGAGTGGCGGCGGTTTGAGGTCATGCGCGTCCGGACCGACGGCGACCCGGCGTTCTGGTGGTGAGGGTGACCGGCCAATTGCCGGAGGGAGGGGACGCTTCGCGGGGCCGTGATCGTGGGTCGTCGTTGAGTGGGATTTGCGGGGACGCGCACGGCTTGCCGGAGGCCCGCCCCACCCGGTGAACCTGCCTCCACGCCGCTGGCGCGGCGGCGGGTTCGCTGGTATCAACCCGGCATGCGTTCCATCCGTTCCCTCGTTGCGTTTCCCGCCGCAATGCTCGGCGCGACCCTCCTTGCCCAGGCGCCCCGTCATCCGCGCTTCGGATTCCCCGTCTACACCAATGCCCCCGCCGGGAAACAGCTCTCCGGACAACACAAACCCGCCGATCACCCCGCGATGTCCCCCGAGGAATCGCGCCGGGCATTTGTCGTGCCGCCCGGGTTTGAAGTGCGCCTGTTTGCCTCCGAACCGGACATCGCAAACCCGGTGGCGATGAGCTGGGATGCGCGGGGACGCCTCTGGGTGCTGGAATTGTACGAATACCCCATGGGCGCGCGTCCCGGAACCCGCGGACGTGACCGCATCAAGATCCTCGAGGACACCGATGCCGACGGCACCGCGGACAAGGTCACGGTCTTTGCCGATGGGCTCAACCTCGCCACCGGGTTGCTGGTGGCCAACGGCGGCGTCTATGTCGGCGAGGCGCCCAACCTGTGGTTCTTTGAGGATGCCGACGGCGACGATGTTGTGGACCGGCGGATCCAGGTGTTGACCGGGTTCGGCCTTGAGGACCGTCATGAGGTGCTGAATGGCTTCACCTGGGGGCCGGACGGGCAGCTTTACATGACCCACGGGGTGTTCACCCGGACGGAGGCCAAAGATCCCGCCGATCCGCGGTCGGCCCCCGTGCTGCTCACCGCGGGCGTGGCCCGGCTGGATCCGCGGACGCGCCGTTTCGAAGTCTTTGCCGAGGGCACCTCAAACCCGTGGGGCGTGGACTTCGATGCCCGCGGCAACGCCTTCGTCTCGGCCTGCGTCATTGACCACCTGTTCCACCTGTCTCCGGCCGGGATTTACCAACGCCAGGCCGGCCAGGCACCCAACCCCTATGCCTACGGCGAGCTGCCCAGCATCGTGGACCACCGCCATCACATGGCCGCCTATGCGGGCATCAACGTGTATCAGGGCGACCAATGGCCGGAGGCCTGGCGCGGTGCCGCCCTGCAGGGAAACATCCACCAGAACGCGATCAACGTGGACCGCCTGAAGCCCAACGGCGCCACGTTCACCGCATCGCACTGGACCGATACCGGCGATTTCCTGACGACCCGGGACGGATGGTTCATGCCGGTCAGCACCCAGACCGGCCCCGACGGGGCGGTGTGGATCATGGACTGGTACGACAGGTATCCCTGTTACCAGAACGCCAACGCCGACCCGGCAGGAGTGGACCGCGAGCGCGGGCGCATCTGGCGGGTGGTCTGGACCGGCGACGAGCCCGGGAAGCCCGTGCCCTCGCGCCCGTCCCGGGACATGGATCTCTCGACGCTCAGCTCGACGGACCTGACGCAGAGGCTGGCCGATCCCAATGTGTGGCAGCGTCGCACCGCGCAACGGATCCTGGCCGGCCGCGGGGCCGCGGCGTTTGGCCCGCCGGCGCGGGACACGCGGAACCCCCTGAATGACCTCCTGGCGGCGGGTCCCAGCCCCGACAGCCGGCTGGCAGCCCTGTGGACGCTGCATGCCGCGGGCCTGCTTGACGAACACTGGCTGGATACCGCCGCCAACGCCGACGACCCCGCGCTCCGGTCCTGGGCCGCGCGTCTGACCGGCGAGCGGGGTTATCCGACACGGGAGGCCTTCGGTCGGTTGAACCGGCTTGCGGCGGATCCCGACATCACCGTTCGCACGGCCGTCGCCGTGGCCGCCCGCCAGTTCGCATCCGGGATGCTCACGATCAACACCCCCCCCAAGGTACCCCTGCGTGAGGCCATCACCGGTGAGGTTTTGGGAACGCTCGCCGAAAAGACGGCGCTCGGCACGGATGGGACATTTGAATTTCTCTACTGGATGGCCCTGAAACCGTTCGTGGCCGAGGATCCCGTCCATGCACTTTCCGGATTCCTGAAGCACGCCCCGATGGCGGACACCGGCTTCAGCGCGGGCATCCTCCGGAAGATCCTTCGTCGCACCTGCGACCTGCGCGATGAGTCCCTGCTCACACGGACGGTCGAGGTGCTGGGCCGGATGCCCGCCGATCCGCCGGAGCTGGTCGTTGCCGGACTCGAGGGCCTCATGGAAGGCCAGCGGGGCAAGATTCTGGTGCCCAGCCCGGAGGCGGTGGCGGTTGTCGCCGCCCTGGGAACGTCGTCCCATGCCGGCATCGCGCAGGAGGCTCAGCGGGTCGGCTCCCTCTGGGGCGACGCCGCGTCCGTGAAGGCGGCGCTCGCCCGCCTGAACACCCCGGGAATTTCCGATGCGGACCGGCTGGCGGATATCGAGACGGCGCGGAAATTGAAAACCGACGAATCGCGGGAGGCCTTGATGCGTGTCGTCGCCGGTGGCCATCCGGACACCCTCCGGGTCGCCGCGGTGCGCGGCCTTGCCGAGGTCGGCGCCGATGGCACCGGACAGCAACTGCTGGAGCTTTGGAAGACCCTGCCCCCGGCCGTGCGACGGCCGGTGGTCGAGGTTTGCACCACGCGCAGTCCGTGGCGCTGGGCATTGTTTGCCGCGGTGGAGCGTGGTGAGGTGCTCCGCGGGGACCTGCCGCCCGATGTCATCCGCACCCTCGCCGCGTCCCGGAACGACGGGGAGAAGCGCAAGGCCCAGCAGCTCTTCGGCCGGGTCAATGCCTCGTCCGCCGACAAGCTCCGGCTGATCGCCGAAAAGCGGAGGGTGGTCCTCAACGGACCGGTGGACCTTCAGGCCGGCCAGGAAATCGCCCGCACGACCTGCCTCGTCTGCCACAAGCTTCATGGCGAGGGGGCCGACGTCGGTCCCGATCTCACCGGCGTGGGCCGGAGCTCGCTCAACGCCCTGCTCCACAACGTCATCCACCCCAACGAAATCATCGGGGAAGGCTATGAAAACGTGGAGGTCGAGACCACGGATGGACGACAGTTCTTCGGGCGCGTGGTGGAGAACAACGAGTTGAGGGTCCGCCTCCTGGCCGCCGGTTCGTCGGAAACCATCCTGCCGAAGTCGGAGATCCGGCAGTTGAACGTCACCGAGAACTCCATGATGCCCGAGGGGCTGGAGCAAATGCCCGATGCCGACTTCCGAAACCTCATCTGGTTCCTTCTTGCGCCGCCGCAGGACGGGCGTCCTCTCGACGAGGAGCGCCGCCGCGAACTCTCCGGCGAAGCGCCGGACCAGGCGCTGGTGTTTCCCGTCCGGGACGGCGAAAGCATCGCGCTCTGGGCGCCGGGCTGGCGGGTGGACTGCCCGGACTTTGAAGGAGCCCCCGCCAAGCTCCCGGAGTTCGCCGGGAAACGGAATGTGCTCATGACCCATCCCGTGGACGGCACCATCCCGGCCGCCATTGTGCGCCCGCTGATGCTCCCATCCGATCGGCCTGTCCTTCTGCGTCTCGCCGTCGCCGCGCAGGACGGTGGCGCATGGGAACTCCGGATCCGCGCCGACGGCGAATTGATTCATCACGAAGCCGTGCAACCGGGCGAGGATCGCTGGAAGACCGTGCGTGTGGATCTGAGTGCCTTCGCCGGACGCCGCATCGCGCTGCGCCTGGAAAACGCCGCGGCAGGCGGATCGCGGGCATTTGCCTACTGGGCCGACCTGTCGCTGGAAGGCATCGAAACCGCCGGGGTGTGGTGATTCACGTCGTTTGCCCCACCGGCCTGGGTACCCTTCATGCCGGGGTGAATGAGGTGCCGGGTCCCATCAGTCCTTGCGGAAGTTCACTCGTAAAAATAAGCGGTCGGCCCTCACCCGGCGGCCTTCGGCCACCCTCTCCCATTCGATGGGAAGATGGGGCTCCCCACTTTCGGTGATCGGGCAGACCGCCCTGGCCAATCCCGGCCTCGCGTCGGGCCTTGGCCGGAATGACCATCTGCCCCAGCCCATAAATGGTGGCATGCATGGCGATGACTGGATGTAAGGGATGCTTACATCAAGGCGCTGACCGACATCCCGCTCCCCGTGTTTTCAGTTCTCAGTTTCCAGTTCGCATCTTGAATGGTTGTCCGGTCCCCCCCGCCGCTCCAAGGTGACACCTGCGGGCTGTGGAGGCTCAACATGCCTGCCTCAAGTTCACGGAGAGACGCCGCGGAAGAACTGGTGCGTGCCATCCAACCGGGGTGAATGGGATGGGCCAGGCACCTGCAGGCTCGCCGGAGGAATGTGAAAAGATCCTTGGGCAGGGCGCCATCGGTGGAGGTCCTCGCTGACGAGCGGGATGAAGGCGCCGCCGCCCGCCGCCCGGAGGGAGACTCCGGAGGCCCCGCCGTCCATGGGAGCGATGTTCAGATCCCGCACTCCGAGCGAACCCTGGCTGCGGGAGCCGCGGGCATCGTGACCGGCCATGGGCCAACCGGAGAATGCCGGCGGACTGAAGCCCCGAAGAACGATCACCTCGTCCCCGGAGGTAAAGATGATGCTGCCGTCCGAGTGGATGACCGGCGGACCGAGCTGCCCGCTGCCTTCGAATCCCCATCGGAGCACCCCGGTGATCCCGTCCAAGGCCCAGAGCAGATGGCCGTCCGTCAAAAGCACCGTGTGGTCATCCGTAGTTGCGGGAGGACCAGGGACTGCGAATGGCGCAGCGGGTGTGGAACCTGAGAAACGCCAAAGTTCCAAACCCGAAGCGGGATCCAGCGTGCTCAGAATCAGGGTGCCGTTCCGGTCCTCGGAAAGGACCGAGAGCGTCTTGTCCAGCGGGCCGAGGGTGGCCCCCAGCACGCTGCGCGTGTCCATTCCCAACGATTGCCGCCACATCAAGCCTCCGAACGCGTCGAGGGCCACCAGGGACTGGGGGTCCGGTGCCAGGAAGATGGTTCCGTCGAGGCCAAGGGCCAGGACTGCGGAGGTTGCACCCGTGCCGGGCATCGCCTCCCAGATCGTGTTCCAGGTGCCATCGAGGGCGCGCAGAACCCCGGAAGGGTTCAAGGAGATCGCGAGTCCGTCCGACCGGACAAATCCCGCGAGATCAAACCCGCTCGACGGAACCGGGCTGCCGACCGTCTCTCCCGTTGGATTTCGCAAGGTGAGACTCTGGCCAACCCGGTGGCGGAGGAGTCCGTCGGGACCCAGCGAAATCACCCCCGGGTTCGCCGCCAGTCTTGTGGATGATGATCCGTTCGGCGCGATCCGAAACAGGCCGTTGGCCGTCCCAAGCACGATCTGGCCCGTGGCATCCGAGAGCATTTGAAACACCTGCGATACCGAGGCCTTGGAAATCCGGTTGGTCCACAGCAGATGTCCGTCGAGGTCCATGGCCAGCGATGTTCCCACTCCGTCGCCAGCGACGACCGATCCGTCGGGTCGCACCACTGGAACCGGCGGCGGCGCGGACGCATCCATGGGCAGCAGCACTCGAGCCCGTACCGTGGGGGCCATTCCGGCGGTGGACGCAGGAGCGGCGGCGGGAGAGTTGCCCGCAACGTTCGAGGCCACGACCCAGTAGAAATAGGTCGTGCCCGGGACTGCGGTCCTGTCGTCGAAATGACCGTCCGACGCCAGAGCCTGACCGATCGGAATCGCCAGGGAGAAATCCGGGAACTCCGACCGATAAACGGCATGGTCCACGAGCGCGCCTGAGGGCGTCCACCGGACCCGGTTGCCGCCCACCCACGGGCTGGCTTCGGCGGTGACGACGGCGGGTGCTTCCACCGCGCGCTTCGGGGAGCTCGCACGATTCCCGACATCATGGCGCGCGAGGGGCCACGGCGCGTTGGTGGCCACGCCGATGCCAAGATCAAGGGCTGAGATGGCGCCGGAATCCGAGCCGAGGAACAGGTGGCCTCGAGGGTCGAGAAGGGCGAATGGGGCTGAGCCCAACGGGTGGAGCATGCTGGAAAGCCGGGAGACCTGGATGCCGGTGTTGTCCAGACGGAAGACTTGATGCGCCGACGCGAGAGAAACGCCCCCCAATGCGTCCAGGAAGAATTCCTTGGGTGAAGGGCCGATGGTGCTCTCAGGACGGTCCCACAGCAGGGCACCCTCGGCACTGACGGCCCGAAGCCCACCGCGAAACCGCAGATAGGTGACGTTCCGATGGTCCACCACCATCCCGGGCATTCCGAAGGCACCGGGGTCCGCGGAGAAGAAGGAATTGGTCCATTTGGGCTGTCCCCAGGGCGAGATCCGAACGAGGCCCATGGAGTATCCGACCACGTAGTCGCCATCTGTCAGGACCGCGGCCCCGAAGGCTTCCATGCGTCTGGACCAGCGACGCTGGGTGCCCGGTTCATGGCAGATGACCCGGCTCGCGCCGATCAGGAGCACGGCACCATCGTGGCCGGTAAGCACCGAAAGCACCCAGCCGCCCGGATCCTCCATCGGTGAATCGCCCCGGAGGCGTCCGGTCGTCGAATCGAGGGCGATCAGGCGGGCCTTGTTGGCCCCCAGCACCGGGGCATAGAGCACCCCTTGCTGGCCCAGAGCCATTGGACCCGGCCGATCCTCGCCGGGGTCCGGCAGCGTGGGGACAAAGACCCCCGGGATGCCTTCCGCAGTGAACTGCGCCAGCCCCGTGCGGGTGTGGATCCAGATTTGATCCTGTTCGCTGACGAGGGGCGGGTTCAAAACCCCTGTGGGGAGAGGGCGGCGCCATCGCTCGGTGCCGTTCCGATCCAGGGTCACGACCTCCGACCGGACGCCCGAGCTGGCGACCGCGACCAGCGATCCGTCTGAGAGCATCGCCAAGCCCCTGATCCCCTCGCCGATCGAGGTCCGCCAGAGGAATCGCTGCGCACGAATCTCGACCGGCAAAGATTCCGGCCCTGATTCGGAACCTCGCACCGCCCGGATCCAATAACGATAGCGGGCGTCCGGCTCGATCTGGGTGTCGTTCCACGAGTTGAACGGCGTACTGGCAATCCGTGTGGCGCTGCTTCCGGCTGGCACGGTGTCTCGCAAGACCTCGTATCGCCGAGCCCCGGAAACGGACTCCCAGGCGATCTGAACGCTGGCTTCATCGGTCGCTGCGGGCTGCGACGGCGCCTGCAGGACAACCGGTGGGGACGGATTCCGTCCACGGTTGGACGGATCAGCCTGCCACTTCGGCCAACCGCCGGCTGCCGGCGTCGCGCCAGTGACAATGCCCCAGAGGGTGCCCCCTTCATCGGCAACCAGAACCGTTCCGTCCCCGAGAATGCTCAGGTGCGCTGAGACAGGTTCGGAGAGGGTCCGCTCCCAAATCAGGCCGCCGCTGTCATTCACGGCGAAAAGCCTTCCGGCGACCGTCGCCGCCACCACGATGCCCCCGTCAAGGACCACCGGCGTCGAGCGGATGGGTGCGCCGGCATCTACAGACCACAGTTCCACACCTGCGGCGTTGATCGCGTGCAGCCGGCTACTGGCGCTGCCGAAGCAAAGGATTCCGTCCGGTCGCAGGACCGGACTCGAGGTCACCTCGGCCCGATCCCAGAGGGTGTGCTCCTGTCCGTCGGCATGGCGAAGTGACAGGCCGGACCTGGAGGGGACGGCGAAAGTGTCCGCGGGTCCCAGGGCTGGTGCGCCGATGGAATCCCGCGCGAAGAGAGCCATGGCATTGGAGACGGCGCCCGTACCCGCGGCCCCCGAGCTGACTCCCGTGCTGAGGTAGACCACCATTCCGTCGCCTCCCACCTGCGGAGGCATTCCAGGCACCGGCGTCAGGTGCGTATCAGGTGCCTCCGCCAAGGGGCCGCGCTGAAGGATGGACCCATCCGGGGCGATGACGACGTACGTCGTGCCTCGCGAAGGGTCCACGCCGCCCAAGTGTAGCGTCCCATCAACCGCCAATGCCGCTCCGGAGGCACCGTCCAGTCGCAGTGCGAGCTGCCACAAAGGAAGGCCGTCTGCGTCCACGGCCCGCACCATTCCGTTTCCTCGCGTCAGGAACACCTGTCCCGACTCGCCAACGATGGGCGGTTGGTGATCCCGATCGGCAAGCCCAAGGCGCCAGCGTTCCGTGCCGTCAGCCCGCAGCGCCACCAGCACGTCGCGGCCCGGCGCGGGAGGAGTCAGCACCGAGTAGATGGTTCCGTCGGGCCCAACAGCGGGGGTACCCCAGCGATGTCCAGGATGCTCGGCGCTCCAGGCCACGGTGCCCGGATCTGACGCGAGGGCGTTCAGCAGCAGACCGCACCACGACGCGAGAACAGTCCATCGGAAGGATCGGCGGGGGAAACGCGCCGGCAAAATGGCAAAATGATTCATTGGTGTAAACGGTTATTGTTTACAGCTATCAATTGTTGCGAGCGTGTCAATGGCTTTATTAGCGGCGTGCGTGAAGGCGTGAAGGAATCCTGTGTCCCCCTGACGGGGGGAATTTCTTCGAAGCCTGGTGCCCAACCGATTCCCCAGGGCGACCGTTGCCACCCCCCGGCATCCGGCTTGAAGGAGTCGCGACAGGCGGGCGGCCCGTTGGTTCCCGTTGGCGCTCGCCCCCGGCGCCGCTTTCCGCATGCTGGCGCCAGGGCCACCTCCGCTTCACCGTCGCGCACGCAATCGGCCATCTCGTTCTACACCGCGACATCTATGGCGGCCTGAAACACGCCACAGCCTTGGAACAAGGCGCCAGGTCCTCTCTCCGCTCCTGCGGGCCCAGTGCTTCCTCCAGGCGAAGCAGGGTCTCGTCGCCGGTCCTGGAATGGCCGGGGCACGGATTTCCCCATCCTCGACGACACGACCCACCGGGCACGTCTGGACGCTGCCCTGCCGATCCACCTGAGGATCCGCAAATGGACCGCCACCCATATTTACGGCAGCCTCACGCAATGAAGACGACCGTGGAAATTCCCGACCGCCTGTTCCGGGACGCCAAGACGGCGGCGGCCAGCCGTGGCCTCTCCCTCAAGGCGTTTCTCACCGAAGCCCTCAAGGAAAAGCTTGCCGGCCCCCGCCGCCGCCACGCCGACTGGCCGGTACCCCCTCCGCAACTGGCCAAAGGCGAACTGCGGCGCATCCAGGCCACGATTGACGGGGAATTTTCCCGCATTGAGGCGGAGTCGTGGAAATGATGCTCGATACCAACGCGCTCTCGGCCTGGGCCGACGCGGATGCGGCATTGCTGCGCGTCCTGCCCACGGACCGGCTTTGGCACCTGCCCGTGGTGGCGCTCGGTGAGTTTCTGTTTGGCATCTGCCGGTCACGAGAACGACCGAAGCGGGAGCGGTGGATTGAAGCGGTGAAAGCAACCTGCGTGCTCACGGTGGTGGATGGAGACACCGCGGGCCATTACGCCAACATCCGCGAGGAACTCCGCGCCGCGGCGACACCCATTCCCGAGAACGACATCTGGATTGCCGCACTCTGCCGGCAACATCAACGGCTCGAAGCCGCCTTGGAGGAGCAGGTCAAGACCTGGAAGCGCCTTCCCCTGGTTCAGGCCTTCATGTGTTTCCGGGGCCTGGCCTTGATCAACGCCGTCACCTGGGTCGCCGAGATCGGCGACTTCTCCCGCTTTGACCATCCCTCGCAGCTCATGGCCTTCATCGGCATCACCCCCAGCGAGAGCAGCTCGGGCCAACGCCGTCAGCAGGGGGCCATCACCAAGACCGGCAACGCCGCCTGCCGCCGCGCCATCATCGAGGCGGCCTGGCAGTACCGTCTTCCCGCCCGCGTCACTCCCATCATTCGCGCCCGCCATCACGGCCAGTCCAAAGACCTCACCGACATCGCCTGGAAGGCCCAGGTGCGCCTCTGCGGCCGGTTTCGATCCCTGGTCGCGGCGCGCAAGAAGACCGTGGTGGCGCTGACCGCCGTCGCCCGGGAACTGGTCGGCTTCCTTTGGGCTGCCGCCCGGGTCGTGGATGGAAAGCCCGTTCCCGCCCGGCCCACCCCGCCCGCGTCCACGCCGACGCCGCGCAGGCGGGCCGCTTCGAAGACTCCGGCGGCCCGACCATCGTCCAAGGCGGCCAAGCGATACGTTCTCAATCCCCATCGGCGCTTCTCCAAGGCCCCGCACTGAGGCTTCCGGAAAACCTTGATCCGTTCTTTGACATCTCCGCCTGTGAGCTGTGCCGTGGGCAGGAAGCCGGCCCGGTGAGGCGTGCGCTCGTTGTCGTTATGTGATCAGTCTCCCCCCGGGAGATGAACTCACGCGCCTAGACTGAGACAGCGCCGCGACGTACCCTGGTCTTGTGCTACCCAACGCACGCATATCAGCAGGATCCACCGTCGTATCAGACGCCAGGTTCCTGCTCACGACCCAACCCACAGGATGACAGGCGGCCTTCGGCCGCAACCTTCAATGAGTTTATCGCCTTGAACCGAGGCTTGCGGAGGCATCCCGGGCGGGATCCGCTCCCGCCCGGGATGGGATGCGACCCGCAATCCTCGGACGATCCGGCGCTCAG